>NZ_JARAYQ010000154.1:0-20686 GCF_033794505.1 Streptomyces sp. MB09-01
GTCCCGCCCTCGCCGCCCCGGCCCCGCAGCCGGCGCCCGCCGAAGTCCCCGCGCCGGTAGCCCCGGCGGGGCGGGACGGTGGCGGCGGCGGGCGTGCCGGGAGTACGGCATCACCAGCAGGCCAGCCGCCGCCCATCCGGCGGCGAGCAGTCCGTCGAGCCAGTACGGCCCCCAGCCGGTGGTGTTCTTGGCGGCGACATCGACGGCGGCGGCCAGGACCAGCGGGGTCCAGCGCAGGATCTTGCGTCCGGCGCCGGGCTCGTCGCTCTTGGCGGCGAGGATCCAGCCGCCGATCCCGGCGGCGCCGGCGAGCTGCACGACCTGGTTGACGGGGTTGTCGGGGTAGAGGTTGGGGGCCACGGCCAGCACGGGCGCGGCGAGGGTGTACGCGAGGCGTTCGAGCGCGACGCTGCGCGGCGTGGTCACCGGCTTCTCCTTCGGCGAATGAGTACGGGCGGCCCCGCGGTGTGCGGGGCCGCCCGTGGCGGGGTTGGGTGGGGGAGTGGGGGTCAGCGGTTGAAGAAGCCGGGGCGGGGCGTCTTCTCGGGCCGGTTGGAGCGGATGTCGTCCAGCGCGCCGTAGAGCTTGGAGTGGGTGCGCCGGGTCTCGTGGGTGAGGTCGGCGGTCTCCTGGGCGGTGTCGGACAGCCTGCGGACCTCCCGGGCCGCGCCGACCAGGGCGGTGGCCACGTTCGAGGTGAGGGTGATGAACTTCGGGTCCAGGCCGGCGTTCTCGATGGCGAGGTCGACGTCGTCGGTGTGGTCGGCGTTGGCCTGCATGCTGCGCTGCAGGCCCTCCAGCTCGAGGGTGGCGTCGTCCATGGCCTTGCCGAGCTTGTTCAGCTTGGCCTGCACGGCCTTGTACCGGTTGTCGCCGTCGGCCACGGCGGGCGCCGCACCACTGCTTCGGGGTGCGAGGTTGCTGCTCATCAGCGGATCTCCTCCAGGGTCTCTAGTCGTGGTGGACAGCGGCCGAGGCGTGCTTGAGGCCGGCGTCTTCCTTGGCGGCCATGTCCTCGCCGTAGACGCGGGCGACCATCGTGGCCGCGAGCTTGGCGGCCTCCTTGGCGATGCCGCACTGCTCGGCGCAGCGTTCGGCCTGCGACTTCATGCGGGCCGCGGAGTCCGCCAGGTACGCGATCAGGTCGGTCACGGCCGTGTCGATGTTGTGGTCGCCGACCAGGTCGGCGGCCATCTCCCGCAGGGCTTCGGCGACCTTGCCGAGGGCCTCCATCAGGGCCTCGGCGCGCTCCTGGTCGGAGGCGGCCTTGATGGCGATGTTCGCCATCTCCACCAGGTACTCGTCGAACGTGATGTCCGTCCGGTGCTGAGTGGCGAGGCCACCTCCACCGGACGGCCTGCTGACCTCCGCGCTGCCCATGCTGCTCCCTTCCGTGCTGGTCGGCCGGGTGGTTCCGGGCCGGGCGGTGTGCTTGTCCGGCGCGGGCGGCAGGCCCCGGGCGCCGGTCGTGACGGCCGCGGGGGTGTCGGGGACGATGTCCGCGTCGACGATGTCGTCCTCGCTCTTCGCGGGGCGCTCGGGCGGGCGGGTGTCGTGCTCGGGCCACTCCACCGTCGGGGTGGAGTCCTCCGCGCCGAACGGACTGTCCGCCGGACGGCCGCGCCGACCGGCACGACCTGTACGACCGCGTCCCGTACGACCGGTGCGACCGGTACGGCTGGTACGTCCGCGCCGTCCGGCCCGGCCCGTACCAGCGGCGCGCCGGAACCGGAACCGGCGACGCTTCTTCGCGCCGCCAGACGCCCCGTCACCGGCCGTTGAGCCGGTTCCCGGTGCATCACCCGCCGTGCCGTCCTTCGCGGCGCTGGAGGCCCCGTCGGGGGCGTCCTTGCCGGTGTCTGCGTCCTTGCCGTCGGCGCCCTTGGTCTTGTCCTTGTCCTTGGTCAGGTCGACCTTCTCGGTGCCGGCCGCCTTGGTGTCCTTCGCGTCCGCGGCGGCCTTCGCGTCGGCGCGGCGCTTGTCCCAGCGGCGCTGGGCTTCCTCGCCGACGGCCTGGCCCAGCGTGGTGCGGCCCGGGTCGGCCGACGCCGCGGCTTCCCGCTTCGCCTTCCGCGCCTCGGCCCGCTTTGCCTTCTTGGCCCGGCGGTCCTCCCACGCCTGCTGCTTCTGGGCGCGGGCCTGGTCGCGGTCCTTGGACCGGTCGGCGACACCGGCGGCGTGACCGGCGGTGCGCCGTTCCTGCCGCCCGGCCTGCCGGGTACCGGCTCGGTCCTGGCGGCCACGGGCCCGCTCGGCGCGGGCGCTGGACGCCGGGCCGCGCTCGCCCTTCGAGTCGCCGCCCCGGCCGGAGCTGCCAGAGCCCGCCTGAGAGCCTTTCGAGCCCCCGGACGACCCGTTGCGCCCGGAACCGGCTGCACGGCCGCCAGAGCCCCGTTCGGAGCCCTTCACGCCGCCCTTTCCGCCTCCGCCGCCCCCGGTCGCTCCGGAGCCCGAACGCCCGCCGGGGCCACCGGAGTTGGAGCCGCGAGAGGACCCGGGCCGGTTCGGCCCGGCACCGGAGTTGGTGCGGGACGCACCCGTGCCGCCTCCGCCGCGCGGGGACCCGCCCCCGCCGCCGGCCTTCGAGCGGCCCTTGTCCGCCCCCAGGCCCGAGCTGGACGACTTCGTGCGGTCAGCGTCGGCCTTTCCACGCGCCACCGCCTTGTCGCCCTTCGCTTTCATCATCGCGGCGTGGAGCTTTCCGTTCTGCTCCATCATCGCGACTTCCTGCGCGGTGCGACCCTCCAGCAACGCCGCCTTCCGCGCTATTTCAGCCTCGCGGAA
The DNA here is from genome assembly GCF_033794505.1 of Streptomyces sp. MB09-01. NCBI lineage: Bacteria > Bacillati > Actinomycetota > Actinomycetes > Kitasatosporales > Streptomycetaceae > Streptomyces > Streptomyces sp. MB09-01. Next base: position 2,785 of record NZ_JARAYQ010000154.1, read on the forward strand.
AGGCGCTTCACTTTCGTGATTAGACCGCGCCATTTCCAGCCGGAATTCCAACCAGTCACCAAGACGGTCGGCTAGAGAACGGCTCTGCTCGTATTCGCCCGCCTCATATTCACCGCCGTCTCCGCAGGTTTCCGGTGCGGCAGTTCCTTCGGAGCGCAGCGCCAATGCCGGGTTCGGGGCTACCGGAATGGGCGGAAGTTCCATCGTCGTTTCCGCCGGGGTCTCCGGGGGAGCGGCCGGAATCTCTTCCGGCGGCGGAATGGTGTCGATGAAATCCGGGATCGGCGGCAGCGTGTAGGTGGAATCGCCGCTCCACGGACCGTGGACCAGGGTCCCGCCGCCGGCGTCGTCGGACTCGTCGGACACGGGGCACCTCCCTTCCTGGGGACTTGACAGACAGTGGGGCCTTGTGTGCACGCGCGTGCACGTGCACGTGTGCACGCTTTACGCGCGCGAGGCCCCGCCGGAGCCCGGCGGGACCTTCGTGGGTGACGGTCAGTTACGCGGGCCGTGCTGCTTCAGGACGGTGTCCGCGTACTGCATGAGGTGGTCGAACAGCCGCGGGTCGCCTGCCTGCCGCTTCTCCAGCACAAGCTTGAAGAGGCGGCAGACCAGTGTGAAAGCGGTGAGGACATCACCGCGACCGGCTTTGACTTCCCTGGCGATTTCAGTCCGGGTGACTCGGAGCCAGAATTCCATCCGGCCGGTCTCTCCGCGACTGTTGATCGCCTTGCGCTCTTCTTCCTGCAGCCAGCCGTTCCGCCCTTGAATGGAGCGTTCGGTGCTGCTGAGGGGGCGCGTCACGCCGACTCCCTCTTACCGAGGTCGTAAATCGACGTGGGGACACCATAGCCGGAATTCTCGCTCTGCGCACCCTGCTGCGGCGGGTTGGGGGCGGCCTGGAGGACCGGCGGGTTCTTCTTCCGCTGCTTTTCCAGCTCCTTTTCCTTCCTGTCCTTGGCCGTATTCACCACGGTCTCGTCGTGGGCGCGGCGCTTGTAGGCGCTCTTTTCCAGGCCCTCGGTGAGGTTGTTCAGGTTCCTGAGAACCTGCCCGAGGGCCTTTTCCACCGGCATCGCGCGCAGCCTGGCGTGGTACCAGCGGTCGCCCTCCACGTTCGTGCCGCGCAGGTGCACGCGGGTCTCGAGCGCGAGGGTCTCCAGGTTCTTGCCGATGTCCAGCAGGACCCGCTGAACGTCGGCCAGGTATCGGGCGGTTGCCTCCGGGTTCTGCGCAACGTCGCGGAGAGGGGAGTGGTTCGGGTCGTTGCTGTTCATGCGAGAAGACCTCCAGGTCTCGGGGGTTGGGGAGGGGGAGTCCGTCCCCGAGGCTGTTGCGCGGGGCTGGTGCATACGAGCGAGCCCGCGCCCCGCTCGGGCGGGGTGCGGGCGATCGACCTGCCGGCCGTGGCCGTCACCGGTCCGCGCTCGGGGTGCGAGCGCGGACCGGGGGCGACCATGTGCGGCAGGACGGTTGTGCGGGCGGTCCGGTCAGCGGACCGTGTGCTGCTTGAGGGCGACGGCGATCTGTCCGGCGCGGTCCGTGGCGATGGTGCCGCCCTCGGTCCGGACCGCCTTGGCGATGTTGGTCCGGTTCAGCGACTCGCCTTCGGTCCGGAGCCGGTCCAGCGCGGTCCGCTCCTGGTCCGTGAGCGTGATGACCGTGAGGTCCGGACCGCTGTCCTCGCCCCGGTCCGGACCGTCGACCGCGTCCGGTGCTTCCTGGTGGGCCGGGCCGGTGCGGTCCGGCTCCTGCGGTCCGGGACCGGCATCGACGGTCCGGACCGTCACCCCGCGCGCGGCCGATGTGCCCTGGGCGGCAGGCACGGTCCGGGACCCACGGTCCGGACCGGGTCCGGTCCGCAGGTCAGCGCCCTGCGGTCCGGCCGGACCGGCCTCCAGAGCGAGCGCCGGTCCGCCGGTCCGGTCCGTGGCTCCTGCGGTCCGGACCGGACCGTGGACCGCGTTCCGTTCGCCCGGACCGGACCGGACCGCGTACCCGCCATGCTGGACCGGGCGGACCGGAACCAGGCTGTCCAGCGGTCCGGGCCGGTCCGTGCGGGTCAGGGTGAGGACGGTGGGGATGGCGGCCGGTCCGTGGTCGTCGGCCGCGAGGCGGGGGACGACGACCCGGTGCCGGGCCAGACCGGTCCGGTCCGCCTTGCGGTCCGCGAGCTCGGCGGCGGCTGCGATCCAGGCCCGGTCCAGCGTGGTCAGGCGCGGGTCCGTGATCGCGAGCGACCATGCGGTCCAGCTGTGGACCGGGTAGCGGAACCAGCGGACCGCCCCGATCGACGGGCGGGCCTTGGCGACCTTGCCGTCCTCACGGAGCTTGCGGCGGTGGATCAGCGAGGCGTACAGCTCCCACAGCACCATCCCCACAATGCTCATGGCGGCGAACGCCACCGCCTTCGGGGTGAAGTGCCAGTAGGTGATCTGCTCCGTCCAGATCCCCGCCTTCGCGTCCCAGACCCGGCTGCCGGGCACCGGCTCACCGGAGGCGTGCCAGAAGTTCATGACCGCCGCCCCGAGGGCGAAGATCCATGTGCTGACGCGGTAGAGGGTTCCGGCGTCGCCTCCCTGGCGGGCCTGGTGGTACATCCAGCCCACGAACGCCGTCGACAGCTCCCAGGCGGCGGCGAACAGGATCGTGAACGGGACGACCCAGCCGAGGATGTCCTCGGCGAACCCGGCCTGGCCCGTCCACGCGACGGCCATCGGGGCGGTGATCGGTCCGATCACCATCAACCGCTCCGCGTTGACCTTCACGAACTGCTTCACGCGGTCGGACACGGCCGGCTTCCCGGCGCGGTCCGCGGCCCGCAGCTCCCGGAGCTTCGCCCTGCGGGCCTCCTTCGCGTCCCGGCGCTCCCCTTTCGCCTCGTGCTTGAGGCGCTTGCGCTCCAACGCCTGCTCCGTGCGGTTGGTGGCGCGCGCCATGCGCGCGCCAGCCTCGGCCACCATGTCGTCGGCGGCCTTCAGCGTGACCTGCGCGTCCGCTTCCCGCAGCCGGGCCTGCGCCAGCGCCTGCTCGGCTTCCTTCAGATCCGCGTCCCGCTTGGTGCGGGCTGCGGCCAGGATGCGGTCGGCCTCCTCGCGGGCGGTGCGGGTCAGACGCTCGGCGTCCTCGGCCGCCGTCGCCCGCAGCCGGCCGATGTCCTCCTTGGCCAGCGTCCGTGTACGCGCCGCGTCCGCACGGGACGCCTCCCGCTCGCGTGCAGCGTCCTCACGCAGCTCGGCAGCCGCCTTCTCCGCCCCGGCCTTCACCTGCGCGGCCTGGGCGCCCGAGCTCTCGCGCAGCCGCTCGGCCTCGCCCCGCGCCTGCGCCAGGAGCTGCTCGGCGTCGGTGGTAGCGCGGGTGCGGGTCTCCACCGCGGTGCGCTCCGCAGCCGCCAGCAGCTCGGTGCGCACCGTCTCCGCGTCGGCGAGGGCCTTCGCGGCACTCTGCGCGGCCTCGGTGCGGACCTGCTCCGCCTGCGCGGTCGCCGTGGCGGCGACCTCCTGCGCCTGGCGGTGGGCGTCGGCGAGCAGCTGCTCGGCAGCCGCGTTGGCACCGGCGAGGACCTGGTCGGCCTCCCCGGCCGCCGTCGCCGTGACGGCGTCGGCCTCCGTGCGTGCGTCGGCGAGCAGCTGCTCCGCCGTGGCTTCGGCGGCGGCGCGGACCTGGTCGGCGTCGGCGGCCGCGGTGGTGGCAGCCTCCGTGCGGACCCGGTCGGCGTCCGTCGCGGCGGCGGCCAGGAGGCGGGCCTGCTCCGCGTGGGCGGCCTCGGTGATCGAGGCCGCCTCGGTGCGCGCGCCGTCCAGCAGCTCGGTGGCGAGCACCTGGCCGTCGGCGAGGATGCGCGCGACGTCGTCGGCGGCCTGGTCCCGGAGGTCGGCGGCGCGGTCGGCGGCGTCGGTCAGGACCGGGTCGGCCTCCGGGAAGACCAGCGGCACCGTCTCCTCGGGGGCGGCGCCTTGGGCGGGAACGGAGGCTGGCGCCGGTGCCGGTGCCTTGGCGCGCCCGTTGCGGGGCTTCGGGTTCGCCGCGGGCTGGCGCCGGCGGCGGGTAGCGGGCTTGGTAGCCACGGAATGTCCTCTCTTCCGGGCGCCTCCGAGAAGGGGCACCGTGGATCTACGGCGGTGGGTAAGGTCGTCACCAGGCCCTCCGGGGCCCCGGCAGCTCAAATGCCGGGGACTCGGAGGGCCGTCTGCGTGGAACAGGCGGTCAGCGCTGGGCGGGCAGTTCCGGTCGGCGGTTGGCCGTCGCGGCCTGCTGGGTGAGCCAGGCCATGGCGGCCGCCGTCATGTCGTCGACCGTGTCGGTGTTCAGCGGGGCGGTGTCGATGTCGCGCATCGCGTCGATGGCCGGCAGCAGCCTCATGTAGTCGGGGCTCGCGGCGGTGATCTGGCGGCCCGAGGGCAGCGGGGTCAGGTCGTAGGTGGTGCCGCCCACGCAGATCCGCTCGACGCGGCAGACGAAGGTGTGGCCCTCCTGCCCGGTCCAGAACATCTCCGGGTTGCGGTAGAGGACGTATTGCCCCCGCTTGTAGGTGGTCGCGGGGGCGGTGCTCTGGGTGATGTCGGGCACGGCAACTCCTCGTTCCTGGTGGTCCGGGCTGTCCGGCTCCCCGTCACCGCCCGTCCCGGCCGCCAGAGGTTCGGCGTCGGTGCGGGCGGATCAGGCAGCCGTCAGACCGCGGCGAGGGGGCGGTGCGGGGCGATGATCTGGCCGTCGGGCAGCAGCTCACCGGTGTCCTCGAACACCAGAACGGTGTTGCACAGGAGCGCCCAGCCCTGCTCGGGGTGGGCGGCGATGGTGTGCGCGGCCTCGCGGTCGGGGCTGTCGGCGGTCGGGCACGTCGGCCGGTGCGTGCACAGGGACTCCGGCATCCGGTTGCCGGTCGGGGTCGTCGCGGTGTGGCGCTTGGTGCTGCTGCGCTGCATGAGGCTCTCCTGGCGAGTGGCGGGCCCGAGACTCTCCCGGACCGAAGGCACGTGAAAGGGCGGCATCCCTGGAGGCGGGCGGCCGATACGCGGCGGGCCAGGGCTGCGGTCGAGAATCTGACTTCCGGGCCCGTCAGGCGACACCGGGTGATCAGCTCTTGCCGCGCCGGGCGAGGGGCGGGTGGATGTCGGTGACGCGGTGGCCGGCGTCCCAGGCAGCCACCGCGGTGAGCACGGCGGCCGCCAGGAGCGCCTGGGTGCGGGGGTGGGTCAGGCCGCGCGCGGCGATGGCCCGTACCGCGTGGTGCTGGGCGGTTCGGGCGGCCGGTATGTGCAAGCGGTCCTACTCCTTCTCGGGCTGCGGCTGCGGCGGCGTCCCGCAGGTGCAGGGATCGTGCCGGATCGACTGGTACGGCTGGCCGTCCGCACCGGTGGAGTTCACGGTGACCAGGGTCGGCGGGTGGCCGCAGCCGCTCACCGGACCGTGCCCGTCGCGCTCGGCGACGGGGCGGGGACGGCGGCGTTCTGGCCGCAGCGGCAGGTCCACCAACCGCACAGCACGCAGGCGTCCTCCGCAGCCCTGAACGACAGCGTGTTGAAGGAGAGCAACGGGGGGCGGATGTAGCCGGGCGCCATCTCGGTGAGGGTTCGCCGGGCACGGCGCTCGGCGGGGATCCGGGCGTCGTCCGTATCGGCCATGGCCAGTAGAGCCTGACCGAGCTGGTGGTACGCGTCGTCGTCCCGCTCGAGACCCTTGTTGTCGTCCTCGCGGCGGATGTCGTCGATCTTTCCGGCGCGCGGGGTCAGGGTGGCGGTCATGCCGCGACCTCCCAACCGGTACGGGCGCGGCGGGCGGTGCGCACCACCGCCAGCTTGGCGGCGAGCTCAGCAATCCGCTCGTTCTGCTGCCGCAGGAGTACGGCCTGGTGCGGCATGCCGCCGCTCCTGGTCGGCATCCTGCGGGCCTCGCGGCCCAGCTCCACGGCGAGGTCCGTGAGCTTGTTCCACTCCTGGTCGCTGGCCTCGTCGGCGGTGATCGCGGCGGCGAGGCGCTGGGCCTGGAGCTCGCGGAGGGCGGCCAGCTCGTAGCCGGAGCGGCCGCCGCGGACCAGGTCGTCGACGCGGTCATTGCCGTCGCCGTCGCGCAGGGCCAGCTCCTCGCAGGCCGTGCGGACGGGGCAGCCGTGGCAGAAGGCGATCGCCTCGGCGCGCTGCGCCTGCCAGGTTGCCGGCTGCTCGCCGTCGGCCCGGAAGAAGAGGTCGGGGTCGGCCTGGACACACTTGGAGCTGGCGTCGATCGCGGCCTGGAGTACCGGGCGCCGCATCCGGCGGGCCTGAGTGGATGTCATCCTGTGCATGTGCGTCTTCCCTTTCCGGAGGGTGACTGCAGAGACGAACCCCCGGGCTTAGGCCCCCGGGGGTTCGTCGTTTCCTGGCTGCTGTACGAGCAACCACGGCCCCGGCCGCCCCCGGTGGATGCGGGGCGGCCGGGGCCGTGGGCGATCGTCGCGGTGTTCGGGTCAGGCGGCTGCCGTAACCGAGCCCTTCCGCGTGTACTGCTTGCCGAGCTCGGCCTGGCGTCGGTCGTGCGCCGCCGGGTCCTGCGGTGCCAGCGGGAGCTCGGGGCCGCGGAATTCGGAGAGCGAACCCGCGATGCGCTCCGCGCAGCGGTTGTTCGCCGTCTCGACCGCCCCGCCGCCGTGCTTGGCCCACTGCGCCTTACGGACGGCCGGCGCCGTCTGCTTCCGCACGGTGCGGCGCTCCTGGCGCTCCTGCTCCTCGCAAGCCTCGCGGCGGGCGGGCTCCAGGTTGAGGGCGAGGACGTAGCGGCGGGCGAGGATGCCGCCGTCCGTGCAGTGCTGGCCCTTGACGCACCGCGTGCAGCCCTTGCGGTGGGCGAGGTAAGACTGGCGGGCCGTCTCCAGCGTGACCTCCGCCGTGATCCGGGAGACCGGAGCGGCCGGGGCCGGGATCGGCTTGTAGAACTGCTGGGCGGCGCGCCGGTTGTCCTGCGGCATCGCGTCGCGCAGCAGGCGGTTTTGCCGGGCCTGCCAGCGCTGTACGTCGATGTCGATGACGACGACCTGGTCGGTGCCGGGGCAGAGGGTGTGCTTCTCGCCCTCGGCGACCTTGTCGGAGATGCAGTGCTCGCGGATCTTGAGGACCGTGTCGCCCATGATTCGGCGCCAGGTGCGGCAGTCGGGGCAGGCGATCGACTTGGTCTCGCCGGGTCGGACGTTGAAGTCCTCCGGGGCCATGGTGCTGAGCAGCAGCGGCGCACGGCGGTTGGTGTGCTTGGTCCGGACGCGGCCGGGACGCTTGCGGGGCATCGAATCCTCCTGATGTGGGATCGGGCGCGGGTGCTGCCTTCTCTGCCGCGCCAGGCCGGCCTTTCGGCGGGTTGGTCCTGGCGGACAGACAGCGCAGCAGCGCCGTTCGAGGTGGATCAGGTGGAGCTATTCGGTACAGGCGCCTCGGCCGGAGGAGCTCGGCTCACCCCACTGCCTCCCGCCCCGAAGGGCGGTGACTCCCGCTGTTCTGCGGTAGTGCTGCTTACTCGGTGCTCCCGTGGGATCACCGTCGTTGCACATACCTGAGGTTGCCTCAGGTAGCCTCAGGTGTCAAGCGGTATAGTGAGGCACCTAGGCGAAAATCGAAGGAGGCGATGACGACATGCCAGGGCAGCCCCGAGCGGACAACAGGCCGCCGTACGCGCGCATCGCGGCTCACTACCGCGCCCTGATCGACTCGGAGGAACTCGCGGCCGGAGACCTGCTGCCGAGCATCCGTGCCCTGGCCGACCAGTGGAACGTCAGCACCGCAACAGCCGACCGAGCCATGAAGCTGCTGCGCGACGAGAAGCTGGTCAACGGCATCCCGGGGGTCGGCACCGAAGTGGTGGGCCGCCCCGTGCCGCTCGCCTCCGGATCGGAGCGCCATGATCGCAGCAGCAAAACTCAGTCCTCGTGGGGCGTTGGCGAGAAGTCCTCCGGCCACACCGCGGGCATACTGGCAGCGCCCGAGGACGTCGCGTACGCGCTCGGTATCGATCCTGGTGACGACGTGATCCGCCGCAGCCGCGTCTACCGGGATGCTCATGGGATCGTCGCCCACTCGACGTCCTGGATCCCGGCAGAATTTGCCCGAGCCCTGCCCGAGCTGGCGAAGAGCGAGCGTCTCAAGGGCGGGCTGTCGCTGGACCTGATCGCTGAAGCCACCGGACGGCAGGTCACGCACCGCGTGGATGAAGAGACCGCTCGCATCGCCACGCCAGAGGACCTGGAGCTCTTGGAGCTGGAGACCGGCACCGTCGCGGCGATCCTGGTGCTGACAGCAAGGTTCCTGGATGCCGACGAGCAAGTCTTGGAGTACGGCGTCGACCTGGGCGCGCCCGGCCGTACTCGGCGCTCTACGTCGGAGGTGTTGCGGTGACCATCCACGATGAGGTTCTTCTGGACGACACGCTCGCGAACTGCCTGGACGCGCGCCTCGAAGACCTCCTCCGGGCCGCGCACGCCGACACCTTGCCCCTGGAAGGACGATTCGAGATCAGCCGCATCACCGCCGCCCTGTCCGGCCGCCTGGGACCCACACCTCGCGGGATCCTCATGGCTGGGATGCCCGGCGCGGGCAAAACGACTTTGGCCCGAGCCTTTGAGCAGGCCGGCTACCGGCGGCTCTGCCCCGACGAGGAGATGTTCAGGCGATACGGGCACTACGGGCGCGACTTCCCCCGCGGCGAGTTTCGCGTCCGAGAGGCGCCTGTCCTTCAGGACATCGCTCTCGAGCTCCAGGAACTCTTGGCGGCCGGCCACGACGTCGTGGTGGATCACGGATTCTGGACGCCTGAGGACCGTGGTCTGTGGGCAGCAACGGTGAGGGAGGCTGGCGGCACGCCCGTCCTGATCTACCTGCCCGTACCCCACGAAGTGCGCTGGGGACGGATAAGGGAGCGGAACGCCCACGCGCTCGTCGACGCCAACAGCATTGAGTTCAGCGAGGAAGACCTGCGGCGGTTCGAAGGGCGCTTCCACGCACCGGCCGCCGACGAACAGCACATCGTGTACGACGGGGACCCGGGCAACGTGTTGTCCACGATCGAGGCCAAGACGGGCAAGAACGAAACCCACTGAACCACACCTCCCGCATCTAGGCCGACCTGCACCTTTCGGTTCTAGCGGCGGGTGATTCGCAAATTCCAGATCTGACATGTGGCCAGGCGAACTGGCCACATGGACCACGGGATTGGGGGGCGAGATGGCGCAGAAGGCGAACGAGCTGACGCCCTGGGTGTCGCCTCTGCATAACTGGGGCTACGAGCTCCGGGAGCTCCGTACGAGCCGGGGGCTCAGTCTTCGCACGCTGGCGAAGCGGGCCCTGCTCGACCACAGCCACCTGGGTCGATTCGAGCGGGCCGAGCGGATGCCCGACCGCGACCAAGCTGCCCGACTGGACGAGGCACTCGGCGCGGGCGGCATGCTGTTCCGCCTGTGGGAGCGGATCGGGGACAACCGTGGCCATGTGGCCAATCCCCCCGTTCATGTGGCCAAGTCGTCGGCAGCACTGGCCCTGACCCTGCCGGAGCAGGCAGCGTCGGACGAGGAGGGGATCTCTGTCCCCTGTCGTTTACGAGATGGGTCGGTGGTGTGGGTGGCTCTCGATCGGCGTGCTCTCCTGCGGAGCGGGGTGGGGCTCGGAGCCGTGGCTGCGCTGGGTGCAGGCTCCCCCGCAGCGGCGGACTCGGGTGTGGTCCCGGGTCTGGTGAGCAATGCGCGGACCACCTCCGCGTACGGGTCAACCCCGATAGAGCACCTGCGGCGCACTCGCAGGCTGCTGATCGAAAGTGACAACCTGCTCGGCCCCCGCCAGGCCATCACGGCCACGCGCGAGTACATCGACGTCATCAAGCAGCTTCGCCAGGACGCCAAGGGCAGCGATCGGCAGGACCTGATGGAGCTCCAGACGCAGTACGGCGAGTTCCTGTCCTGGCTCTACCAGGACCTCGGAGACAACGCGAAAGCCCAGTTCTGGCTGGACCGTGCCTTCCAGTGGTCGCACACCGTCGGCGACGTCGACCTCACTTCCTACGTGATGGCGCGCAAGGCGCAGCTCGCTGGGGACATGGCCGATCTCGTGGACGTCGTGGACCTGGCCGAGGCCGCGCAGCGCATGGCGCGGCCGCGCAGCCGGCTGGCCGCCGTGGCCCGCACCTACGAGGCATACGGGCACGCGCTTCGGGGGGAATCCTCCGAGAGCGAGCGGGCCATCGACCACGTACGGAATGCACTCGATGGCGTCGCCGCAGACCCCTCTCCCTGGGGCGTCTGGCTCAACGCCTCGTACGTCGAGGTCCACCGCGCCCAGGGCCTGGAGGCCCTCGGCAAGCACGACGAGGCCGCCGACGCATTCGGCGGCGCCATCCGGCTGCTCCCCGACGGATACCACCGCGACCGCGGCGTCTACATGGCGCGGCAGGCGGTGTCCCTCGCCGGCGCCCGGGCACCTGAGCAGGCCGCCGCGATCGGGATGCACGCGCTGACCGTGGCGCAGGGCACCGGCTCCGGCCGGATCGTGAACGAGCTCGCCCGCCTGGACAGGGCACTCGTGCCTTGGCAGCGCCTGCCGGAGGTCGCGGAATTCCGCGGCGCTTTCGACGGAACCCTTCTCCACGAATCAGAAATGGATGCCTGAACAGATGACCGCCCGCCCGTACGTATTGCTGTCCGCCGCCACCAGCGTCGACGGATACCTGGACGACACGAACTCCGATCGGCTACTTCTCTCCAACACCGCCGATTTCGACCGCGTGGACGAGGTACGCGCCTCTGTCGACGCGATCCTGATCGGCGCGACGACGATGCGTAAGGACAACCCGCGTCTCCTGGTCAACTCCGAAGAGCGTCGCGCAAAACGGATTGCCGAGGGGCGGCCGGAGTACCCGCTGAAGGTCACGGTCACCGCGAGCGGCAATCTGGACGCCGACCTCAAGTTCTGGCACCACGGAGGCCAGAAGCTCGTATTCACCGTGGACTCCGCCGTCGACAAGGTGAAGGTCACACTCGGCGAGCTGGCCGACGTCGTCAGCGTCGGAGCTGACCTGGACTGGGGCCTGGTCCTCGACGAGCTCGGCCGCCGTGGAATCGGCCGGCTCATGGTCGAGGGTGGCGGCACGATCCACACCCAGCTCATGTCTCAGGACCTCGCCGACGAGCTCCACCTCGTCGTTGCCCCGCTCCTGGTAGGCCAGGCCGACGCCCCGAAGTTCCTGGGCACCGCGGCCTACCCGGGCGGATCGACCGCCCGGATGCAGCTGCTGGAGGCCCGCGCGATCGGCGACGTCGTGTTTCTCCGCTACGCCCCGAAGGGACGCGCCTGATGAACGGCACCTCCGCCGCGCACGAGCGAGACCTGTACTGGATGCGCCGGGCAATCGACCTCTCGAAGCTGTGCCCGGTCTCTGAGGGCGCGTACTCGGTAGGCGCGGTCATCATCGGAGCCGACGGGACCGAGCTGTCGTTCGGATACAGCCGGGAGAACGACGAGCACGTCCACGCGGAGGAGTCGGCGCTGGCAAAGCTGGCGCAGGGGGACCCTCGACTTGCTGGGGCCACGATTTACAGCACGCTGGAGCCCTGCTCTCAGCGGCGGTCACGGCCCACCCCGTGCGCGCAGCTCATCCTGGTGTCCGGCCTTCGCCGAGTTGTGGTGGCCTGGCGCGAGCCGAGTCTGTTCGTGAACGACTGCGTCGGCATCGAGCTGCTCGCCGAAGCAGGGGTGCCGGTGATTGAGCTTCCGGAGCTCGCAGATTCCGCCCGGTCGGTGAACAAGCATCTGCCTGGCATCACCTGAGGCTCACTCAGGCTAGGTTCCCGTGTGGGGGAGTCGGGTGGGGGCGGTCAGCAGCTCGGGGGCAAGGCACCCGCGTTTGCGGTACCGAAGATCGCCAGGAGCATGTATCTTTTGGGGAATGTTTCCCACGGATGGAGGTTCCGATGTCTGATCCGCTGAGGCGAATTGACGCCCTGGTGGAGGAAGACACGCTCCCGACGCCCCAGGTCCGACAGCAGCTTCGACTCGCTGCCGGCCTGACCCAGGCCGAGGTCGCGGAGGCCATCGGCGTGAAACGTCTCGCGGTCGCGCGGTGGGAGGCAGGGGTGACCCAGCCCCACCGCGGGAATCGCCGCGCGTACGCGCATCTCCTCCGGCGGCTGGCCGCAAAGCATCCGGCCGCCGCAGTCGAAGAGGTGCCGGATGAGGAATAGCCTCGCGCTTCTGGCCGCACCCGGGCATGCCGACGCCACCTTCGGATTCGAGGGGGTCGGGATGACCTAGGTCATCGGCCGCGCGCGCCACGAGTGGACGGCAATCCACTGCAGCCGCGCGGCCCGTCTCGCCGACCAGACTCACCGTCCAGGTCGGCCGCCCAGTCCCCGGAATTGGCACCGGTTCTGGGCTCCAGCTCATCGAGCTGGATCTCTTCTCGCAATACCCCGCTTTGGCAAGCGGGCCTAGCTACACCCCGGTCGCCCTTTGGCAAGGCGACCACCTCGGTTCTCCAGGGGCCCCTTTGGCAGGGGGCCTCTGTTGAGCCGCTACTTCACCCCGGGTTCCGGCGGCTTTGGCAGGCCGTCGGGCTCGGGGCTCCATCCGTACAGAGCGCTCGGCTGCGGTCGGGTCCCTTTGCAGGGGCTTGGCCGCGGTCGGGGCGATCTATATGAAGGTTGGTGTCCCCGTCATAGTGCACGATCTCGTGTCTCCTGAAAAGCCGACCAGTGCCCGTTTCGCCTCATTTGGGGCGTTGTCGCGCCTATGCTTGATCGGATTCACAGGACCTCGCGACAATCAGCGAACCCGGTTCGCGGTTGTCTCTCTGTTGAAGCGCATCCCTTCTGGCGGGACGCGTTTCAAGATTTCTGCCCGTCCCGCGGGAGGAACGAGGGGCGTAGCCGCTGCTCGTCCCTTGTCCACAGGGGTCCTGCGCGAGGCTGCCGGGATGATCTACATCTCGCACCTTCGGGTGTGCCAGTGAACGCCGTGGCGGCGTCGGCCGCTGTGATGATCCCCGCCCCGCGCTCGTCGATGTCTTCTGCCGTGGCCGAGGCCGTGCCAGTGCGTCGGCAGCGGGTGCGGGTCCCGATGCGGCTGGTGTCGTCGTCGTTCTACTCGGACGTCGCGCTGTCGGTGTACGTGAAGGTGGCGGCGCTGGCGGCTCGACCGGAGGGGTGTGAGGCGCGGTCGGTGAGGATCGCCTCGTACCTGGGGCTGTCGATGGCGTCGGTGGAGCGCGGGATGAAGGAGCTGACCCGTCCGGGGCCGGACGGGGTCGTGGAGCTGCGGTCGGTCCGCCGGACCCTGCCGGGCGGCAAAGGTCAGTCCGCGCTGCGGACGGTGCGGCAGATGACGCGGACGGAGAAGTTCGTGTGGCTGCCGGTGGCGGCTTCGGAGGACCTCACGCCCCGGCAGCTGCGCGCGTACGCGGTCATCGTGTTCGCGGAGAAGATGGGCATCGCTCTGACCGAGGGGGAGCTGGCGGGATACCTGCGCCACCGCTCGGGCAAGAAGGCTGGCCAGCCCATCACGGCGGCGGCGGCCGGTGAGGTCGTCGACGGTGTGGAGGCGGCGCGATGGGTGACGGTGCAGCGGCGTGCGGGCGCGCAGGGCCGTCACCGCTACATCGCCCACGACATCGCCCCCGAGGCCGTCGTCAGCGGCGGCGAGCCGGTCGCGGACTCGGCGCTGAAGGAGGTCCAGGAGCGCGCGGACCAGCCTGTGGAAGGTGTGCCTGACGGGACAGCATGTCTGTTGGTTGGTGAGGGATCGGGTGTGCGGGTTGGTGAGGGATCCCTCACGAATAAGGAACTACCTAAGACTGACTCACCTGATGACGAGCGTGCACTCATCTCACCCGCCGTAGGCGAGGTACAGGTAGTTGAGGGCGCTGAGCGTGTGGAAAACCAGGCTGACGCTGCGGCGCGTTCAGAAGGCGAGGGTGATGTCGCGCTGCGCGCGGGTGAGATCAGCCAGCCCTCCTCGAAGCCGAACGGCGAAAAACGCAGCAGCAAGGGTCGGGGGTCGTCCCGGTCGGCCTACACCGGACCGCAGCTGGCCATGAGCCCGGAGATCTACTCCGTGCTGGAGCCGGTCCACGTGCTGCTGGAGCGTGTGACCAACGACTTCGTCGTCCGGAAGATCGCCCGCGAGGTGGGCAGGCAGCTGCGCGAGGGAACCGTTGCAGACCGTCTCCACCACCGGCTCACGGCCCGCTTGGCCAAGGTGATGATCTCCGACATTCGCGACCCGGGCCGGTGGCTGCTCGGGGTGGCCCTGCCCCGCTGGGGCTGCGGCCACCAGGACTGCGAGGCCGGGATCATCTGGCGGACCGGCGCGGCCTGCGAGCTGTGCGCCGAGACCGTCCAGGACCGGTACGCCGCCCGCCAGCGCGAGCAGCGCCTGAAGGAGGGCCTGTGCCTCCAGCACGGTACCCGGCCCGGCCCGTCCGGGCACTGCGCCGACTGCGAGCTGGAGGCCGCCATGCGGCGCCCGGCGCGGGTTCCGGCTCCCCGGGATCCCGCAGGCCCGCAGCGCTCTTCGTGCGGCGGCTGTGGATGCGTGATCTTCCTGACCGGCCGGGCCGTCGACACCGGCCTGTGCAAGCTCTGCCGCGAGGAGGCCGACGCCCTGGCCGCCGTCGAGCCCGCGGCTCCCTCTGCGCCGTCGGTGCTGGGGACCTGCTCCGGCCGCGACGGTGAGACGCTCTGTACCCGCAGGGCCTTGCCGACCCGCAGCGTCTGCCTCACCCACCGCACCCAGGAGCTCGCCGGGGAGGTGGCGTGATGAGCCAGACCCCCCAGCCCAGCGGTGTGGACCTGGCCCACGTCGCCCTGCAGGTAGCGCGGGAGGCCGCTAAGAAGACCGGCGCCCGAACGGCGAAGAGCAAGCCGCGGGTGACCCGGACGGTCCGGCGCGACGGCCGCGCCCCCATGCGCCTCGGCGAGGCGTTCACGGCGCTCATGGCCGAACGCGGCTGGGACATCCCGGCGGCCGGCGCCGGCCTGTGCGAGCGCTGGGCGGCCCTCGCCCCCGACCTCGCCGACCACGTCGCGGCGGTGGGCTACGACGCGGAGCGCGGGGAGTTGACGCTGCGCCCGGACTCTACGACCTGGGCGACGAAGGTCCGCCTGGAGGCGTCGCGGATCGTCGCCGATGCCAACCGTTCCGCGCGCACCGACGCGGTCCGTACGGTCCGCGTGCTGTCACCCGGTGCCCTGCCCGCGCCCAGCACGGCCGCCGACCCGGACCCGGTGAGGACCCCGGTCCCGCAGGGGCCGGTGCGTACTCGCGAGGCGGCGGCGGCCGGCTACCGCCGTGCACTCGAATCCCACCAGCAGGTTCACACGCGGCGGGAACTGGACCCGGCCATCACGGACGCCGTCGAGCGGCAAAACCGGGTGCTGCGGGAGGCGAGCCGTTGCGCCTTCCCCGAGGCGGAAGCGGCCCGTGACGACCAGCCGACACCGATTGACGCCGCCCTTGCTCAGCGGCGCCGTGACGCCGACGCCGTACGCCTGCGGGCGCTCCACCAGGCCCGAGCCGAGCGCCCAGCGGTCCGGGGCAGCGGTCATGCTCCCGCAGGCCGCTCCGCTGCGGTCCTCCGCCTGATCCGGGTTCGAGCCGCACTGTCAGTGGGGTGCCTTACAGTCGGCTACGGCTCTTCATCCACGGGTAGTTGGGAGGAGGTTCAGCATGCAGGTGGAGGTTTTCCGGGCTTACCGGTTCGCGCTGGATCAAGCCCCACTCTTCTAGACCTCACTGGTCACGAAGGATGCGGTCCATGCGGGTACGGACGACCCCACGGCCACCACAGCTGACCGATGGCTACGGCCACATGATTACGAAGCTCCGCCAACGGTGGCCGCGGCCACCCCCGCAGTACGGCCCCGGTTCAGCCCCGGACTGAGCCCTACGAGCAGCCCGCGGGCTACCTGGAGGCCATCGCCCAGCACCGTGCCCACCTTCGCAGCGGCCCCGTGGACGCCCGGATCGCCCAAGCCGCACGCGAGCAGATCCGTACCCGGATCCTCGAGCCCGAGACCGCGTTCGCCCAGGGGCAGGCCGAGGCCCAGCGCCTTCGCGAGCAGACTGAACGGGATCGGAGCAGGGGAACCGCGGAAGCCCGCGCCCTGGCCCGGGCCCGCGTCGAGAAGGCCGGCCTCACCCACCTCCCGCGCCAGGCCACGGCAGCCGCGCCCGAACTCCTCCACCGCACCGCTTGAACACCGTGGCCACTTCCAGAGCCGATCGGCAACCCCTACCCGCCACGTTCCGGTGCGCACCCGGGAGACCAGGTCGGGCGGCTTCCGCTGGGTGCTCGCCACTCTCCAAACCCCCGGATCCTCAGCTCCCGCCGTGGCGGTCCGGTCTCGAGTGAGCAGGCAGAATCAGCGGGGTATGGATTCGATACCTCTTCCCGTGCCTGTGGCGGCCGGTCCGGGGCCTGCGGGCCGGGGCCGCAGGAAGCCGATCCGGTCGCGGGTCCGGCACGGCAGCCCCTCGTGCGCCGACTACGGCTGCACGCGCCCCGAGTGCATAGCCGCAGCCCGTCGGGACCGTGCCCGGCGTACCAGTGAGCTGAAGGCCGGTCGGCCCGCCCGGGTCTCCTCTGCCGAGGCCAGTGCCCGCGTCCACCAGCTGCAGGCGACGGGCCTATCGGCTGCGGACATCGCCGAGATCTCGGGCGTCGCCGTCACCCTCATACGGCGCCTGCTCCGCCCGGCTGGCAAGCAGCCGGCCCGCATTCACCGGGCCACAGCCGACGCCATCCTCGGCATCCCCCCGACCAGCGTCTTCCGCCGCGATCGCCTCCTGCCGGGGCTCACCGATGCGGACAGGGCCGCCACTAGCCTGCAGGACCTGGCCGAACGCGGTTGGCCGACCAGCTTCCTGGCCACCGAGCTGGACACCAGCACGCACACGGTCGCGGCGATCCGCAGCCGGGAACGCCGCCGCATCACCCTCGACCTGGACCGCAAAATCGGACAGCTTGCCGCAGTCCTGTTCGCGAGCCAGCCAGCGCCTCACGGCATCGCGGCCCACAGGAGCCGCCGGGCGAGAACCGCTGCTCTGCAACGAGCCCCGCTGGTGCGGCCCCGGGACCCCGACATGGTGCGTCAGCCGAAATGGGTGCCTTGATCGGCTCGTCCGGCAGCGCTGCGATCCCGTCCAGTGCGGGGCTGAGAGCGCGACCCTGTGGGTCCGCCTGGAGAATCCGGTGATGAGGAGAAAGGAGGAGGATGGTGGGAGCCGGTGCGCGGGTGATCGCGGTCATGCCCGACGGGCAGGAACTGCGGGCTTCCCTGTATGAGCGGCGTCGGACTTCGGCGGGCTGGGAGTACCGGATCGGGGTCACCGTCTGGGGAACAGGGAGCGGGGGTCGTCCGGCGCCGGTCGAGCACCGCGTGTGGCTGGGAGCCAGCCATGTGCGTCCCCTCGAGGGCGGCGACTACAACAGGGTGCCGACCCGGCCGGCCAGCACGCCCGCTGCCTTCGCCGGTGGCCGGCAGGCGTGGACGGTGCAGCAACTGCCCCACCGGCCCGGCCGCCCCGGAGCGACCCTGATCCACGTCATCGGATGCCAGCCCGGCGGAACACCCCTCGACCTCGACCAGACCCTCGACGCCCTCAAGCAGCCGCGCGCCGTCACCTGCCTCGAATGCAGCGCCGCCTCCTCCCTTCCCTGACGCCAGAGTTGGCAGACGCCACTGGCGGGCAACGGAGTGCGGGCCTCGGCACCCTTGTGGATGCCGAGGCCCGGATGCGGTCCGGCTGTACCCAGAGCGCGGGAAACCGGTCCTGGCCCGCGCACCCATATCGGCGCGGACTGATCATGAACCTAGTCGGGCTGGCACCACGCTGTACTCCGGAAGGGAAAAGGCGGGCCTCGCCTACCGGGGGCCGGCCTCGGGGGACGGTGCGGGCAG
>NZ_JARAYQ010000155.1:0-20620 GCF_033794505.1 Streptomyces sp. MB09-01
CCCCAGCCCGGCGCGGGTGTCGTGACCGGCGCCGGAATCCGTACGGACGGCCCGCGCGCGCCGCGCGGGCTGCGCCGGTTCGCGGGCCCGCGCCCGCCCCGGCCCGAGACCTGCGAACTGTGCGGGGTGATCGTGCCCGGGGAGTCCCACCGCCACCTGGTGGAGACCGAGAAGCGGACGCTGGTCTGCGCCTGCACCGCCTGCGCCCTGCTGTTCGACCGGCCGGGCGCGGCCACCGGACGCCTGCGGGCCGTCCCCGACCGCTACCTCACCGACCCGGACCACCGGCTCGACGAGGGCGCGTGGGAACTCCTCCAGATCCCGGTCGGGGTGGCGTTCTTCTTCCGCAACGCCGCCCTCGACCGGCTCGTCGCCCTCTACCCGAGCCCGGCCGGAGCCACCGAGAGCGAACTCGCCCCGGAGACCTGGCAGACCGTACTGGGCACGGGCCGGCTCGCCGCGCTCCTCGAACCGGACGTGGAGGCGCTGCTGCTGCGCCGCTCGGAGGGCCGCACCGAGTGCTACCTGGTGCCCATCGACATCTGCTACGAGCTGGTGGGGCGCATGAGGCTGCTGTGGCAGGGCTTCGACGGCGGGGCGGAGGCCCGGGCCGCGCTGCGCGAGTTCTTCGCGCAGGTGGAGCGCCGGGCCCGGGTCCTGGCGGAGGACGCCCGATGACGGAGTTCTCCTTCACCTGCACCGGGGTGCGCGCCGACCCCTACGCCGCCGGCCCCACCCTCGTCTTCCGGCTGCGCATCACCGCCGCCGGGGGAGCCCGGGTGCACGCCCTCGCCCTGCGCTGCCAGATCCGCATCGAACCGGCCCGGCGCGGCTACGGCCCCGCCGAGGCCGAGGGCCTGGCCGACCTGTTCGGGGAGCGGGCCCGCTGGGGCACCTCGCTCAAGCCCGTGCAGTTCGCCCAGGTCCAGGCCATGGTCCCGAGCTTCACCGGGGAGACCGAGACGGACCTGGTCGTGCCGTGCACCTACGACATGGACATCGCCGCGACCCGCTACTTCGAAGCCCTGGAGGACGGGGAGGTACCGCTGCTGATGCTGTTCTCCGGCACCGCCTTCACCGGTGACGGCGGCTTCCGGGTCGAGCCGGTGCCCTGGGACCGCGAAGCCGCGTACCGGATGCCCGTGGCCGTGTGGCGCGAGATGGTCGAACAGCACTTCCCCGGCTGCGGCTGGCTCCGGCTGCCCCGCGACACCATGGACGAGCTGCTCGCCTTCCGCTCCCGACACGCGCTCGCCTCGTGGGAGGCGACCGTACGGACCCTGCTGGACGCGGCCGCCCCGCCCCCGCAGCCGCCCCCGCCGGGGGCGGTCCGGCTGGGTGCGGTCCTGCCCCGCCGCACCGAGAGGACGGCCCCGTGACCGGTTCCCCGACCACGACGAGCGCCGCCGCGGAGTCCCGCTTCGCCGCAGCCCGGCAGGTGGCCGACGCCGTCCTCCTCGAGGGGTACGTGCTCTACCCCTACCGGGCCTCGGCGGCCAAGAACCGGCTGCGCTGGCAGTTCGGCGTGCTCGTCCCCCCGGCGTGGGGCCGCGCGCACGACGAGCACGCCTTCCAGCAGACCGAGATCCTGATGGAGCCGCGGGGCGGGGCGACGCTCGACCTGGAGCTGCGGTTCCTGCGGGCGCAGCGGCGCACGGTCCAACAAGCCCTGGAGGACGGCGGCTTCGCCGAGGTGGCCGAGCTGCACCTGGCCGACCGCGTCCTGGTCCCCTGGGACGAGGGCGTGGAGGAACGGGTCGAACTGTCCCTCCCCGTCGCCGAGCTGGCGGCCGGGGAAGTGACCGTACCCTTCCGCCGCCCCGCCAGCGACGACACCGAGACCGTCCTCGACGCCGAAGGGCGCACGGTCGGCCGCCTGGTGCGGCGCACCGAGGAGGTCGAAGGCCGCCTCAGGCTCCGCGCCACCGAACTCGACGGCGCCTACCGGGTGTTCAGGCTCCGTGCCGTGGTGGAGAACACCAGCCCGTGGGCCCCGCCGGCGGGCTCCGGGAACGGCTCCGCCGACCGGGAGGCCGCCCTGCCGCACGCGCTGGTCGCCGCCCACCTCCTGCTGGGCCTCGACCCGGGCTCCTTCCTGTCCATGACCGATCCGCCCGAGTGGGCCCGCGAGGCGGTGGCGGCGTGCGTCAACCGCCACACCTGGCCGGTGCTCGCGGGCGAACCCGGCCGCGCGGACGTGGTCCTGTCCTCCCCGATCATCCTGGAGGACCACGCGGCCATCGCCCCCGAGAGCGCGGGCGCGATGTACGACTCCACCGAGATCGACGAGATCCTCGCCCTGCGCACGGCGGCCCTGACCGACCGGGAGAAGCGCGAGGCGCGCGGTACGGACGCCCGGGCGGCCGCCGTGATCGACCTCGCCGAATCCATGCCCCCCGAGGTGCTGGAACGCCTGCACGGCGCGGTGCGCGGCCTGCGGGAGATCACCGGCCCGGACCAGCCGCCCCTGCTGACGGAACTACCCGACGTGGACGCGGTGTTCACGCCGGACACTCCCTGGTGGGACCCGGCCCGGGCGGAGACCGCCGACCCGGCCCGCGACCGGATCACGATCGGGGGCACCTCGGTGGGGCCGGGCAGCCGCGTCCTGCTGCGCCCCGGACTGCGGCGCACCGACGCCCAGGACCTGTTTCTCCAGGGCCGTGCAGCGCTGGTCGAGGCGGTCCTGCACGATGTCGACGGCGGGGTCCACCTCGCCGTCACCGTCGAGGAGGACCCGGGCGCGGACATCCGCCGGGAGCAGGGCAGGTTCCTCTACTTCCAGCCCGACGAGGTCACCGCCCTGGAGGACGCGTGAGCGACAGGGTCCTGATCGCGGGCATCGGCAACGTCTTCCTCGGCGACGACGGCTTCGGCGTCGAGACCGTGCGGGCGCTGTCCTCGCACCCGCTGCCCGACGGGGTCGAGGTGGTGGACTTCGGCGTACGAGGGGTCCACCTCGCCTACCAGCTCCTCGACGGCTACGACACGCTCCTGCTGATCGACGCCACCGCGCGGGGCGGCGAGCCCGGCACGCTCTACCTCATCGAGGCCGACGGGAGCGCGGATCCGGGAGGCGGGGCCCCGGTGGGCGCCGCGCCCGGCGGCCCCGTCCTCGACGGCCACCACATGTCACCCGACACCGTCCTCGCGCTGCTCGGCACCCTGTGCGCCGGCACCGGCGCCACCCCTCCGCGGCGCACGCTGGTCCTCGGCTGCGAACCGGCCTGTGTCGAAGAGGGCATCGGGCTCAGCGCACCCGTGACCGCCGCCGTCCCGGAAGCCGTACGCATGGCCCTGGACCTGATCCGCGGTCCGGCCCCCGACCGATCCGGCGGCCTCCGCCGCGAACTGAGGAGAACCCCATGAAGAACGCCATCATCGGCGGGGCCGCGGCCGCCGCCCTCGCCGCGGTCCTGACCCTGGTCCTTCCCGACCTCAGGCGCTACCTGCGCATGCGCAGGATGTGACGCCGCTGCCCCTGCCGCGCCCGAATGGCGTACGGGGCGCGCCGTGCACCGGCGTGCCCGACCGCGACGACCCCGTCCCGCCGGTGTAATGAGCCCCGGCAGGACGGAGTCCCATGCACGAGATGTCCATCGCCATGGCCGTAGTGGGCCAGGTGGAAGAGGCGGCCCGGGCGGGCGGCGCGCGCGCCGTCACCTCTGTACGGCTGCAGGTCGGCGAGCTGGCGGGCGTGGTCCCCGACGCGCTGGCCTTCTGTTTCGAACTGGCCTGTGCCGGAACGGTCCTCGACGGCGCCGAACTCGTCACCGAGTCCGTGCCGGCCCGCGCCCGCTGCGCCTCCTGCCCCGGCACCTGGGCCGTGGGGATGCCCCCCGAACTGTGCTGTCCCGGATGCGGCAGGGCCACGGACGTGGAACTGCTGTCGGGCCGTGAGCTGGAGATCCTCAGCGTGCGCTGGGAGGACGGCCCCGCCGGTGCCCGTACCCGCGAACCGATTCCCGAGGAGGCCTGAACCATGTGCCGAGTGGTCGATCTGCGGCAGGCGGTACTCGCCAAGAACGACATGGCGGCCCAGGTCCTGCGCGCCGAGCTCACCGCCCGCGGAACGACGGTGGTCAATCTGCTCTCCAGCCCCGGCAGCGGGAAGACGGCGCTGCTGGAACGCGAGCTGCTCCTCGCCCGTGAGCGGGGCGTGGCCGTGGCCGCGCTGACGGCGGACCTCGCCACCGAGAACGACGCGACGCGGCTGGCCCGTTCGGGCGTACCGGTCAAGCAGGTGCTCACCGACGGGCTGTGCCACCTGGAGGCCGGGATGCTCGGCCGGCACCTGGACGGCTGGCTGCCCGAGGACACCCGGCTGCTCTTCGTGGAGAACGTGGGCAACCTGGTCTGCCCGGCCTCGTACGACCTCGGGGAATCGCTGCGCGTGGTCATGGCGTCGGTGACGGAGGGCGAGGACAAGCCGCTGAAGTATCCGACCGCCTTCGGACTGGCCCAGCTGGTGGTGGTCACCAAGACCGACATCGCGCGGGCCGTCGCCTTCGACGAGGCCGCCTTCCGCGCCCACGTCGAGCAGGTCAACCCCGGTGTGGAGGTGGTCCTCACCTCGGCCCGCGCGGGTGAGGGGCTGGGCCTCCTGCTCGACCGGGCCCTGGCGGCGGGGGCGGGCGCCGAGACGCACACTCCGGTCATGGCCGGCCGGCAGTCGTCGCACGGCCACGACCACGTCCACGGGAACGGCCACGACCACGTCCACGAGGACGGCCACGACCACGTCCACGAGGACGGGCACGTGCACGTCCACGGCGACGTCCACGGCCACGGTCATGGGGACGTCCACGGCCACGGCCATGGGGACGGCCACGATCACCCGCACGTGCGTCCCGCCGCGCAGACCCGCTGATGGAGGCAGTGCAGCGACGCCGCGTCACCGTCCGCGGCGTGGTCCAGGGTGTCGGCTTCCGGCCCTACGTCTACACCCGCGCGACCGGGCTCGGTCTCGCCGGGCACGTGACCAACACCCCCGAGGGCGTCGTCGCCGAGGTCGAGGGCGCCCCGGCGGCGGTCCACCGGTTCTGCGAGCGGCTCGCCGCGGACGCGCCCCCGCTGGCCGTCGTGGACGCCGTCGACCACTGCGAGGTCCCGGTCGCGGGCGGCGCCGGATTCACCATCATCGCCTCCCGGACCGGCGGGCCCGCCCGCACCCTGGTCTCCCCGGACGTGGCCACCTGCGCAGACTGCTGCACCGAACTGGCGGACCCCGCCGACCGGCGCCACCGGCACCCCTTCATCACCTGCACCCACTGCGGGCCGCGGTTCACCATCGTCACCGGGCTGCCCTACGACCGCGCCCACACCACCATGGCCCGCTTCCCCATGTGCCCCGACTGTGCCCGCGAGTACGGCGACCCCGCCGACCGCCGCTTCCACGCACAGCCGGTCGCCTGCCCGGCCTGCGGCCCCCGGCTGAGGCTGCTCTCCGGGCACCCTCCCCGCGAGAGCGCCGGCGCCGACCCGGTCGCCGAGGCCCGGCGGCTGCTGGCGGCCGGGGCGATCCTCGCCGTGAAGGGACTGGGCGGCTACCACCTGGCCTGCGACGCCACCCACCCCGGCGCCGTGGCCGAGCTGCGCCGGCGCAAGAACCGCGGCGACAAGCCGTTCGCCCTGATGGCCCGGGACCTCTCCGATGCCGAGCGATTCGCGCACATCGGCCCCGAGGAGCGGAAGCTGCTGGAGGGAGGCGCACGGCCCATCGTGCTGCTGCGCCGCCGCGAGGACGGCACGGCGGGTCCGGGCGCACCGGGCGCCCTGGCCGAAGGGGTCGCCCCGCGCTGTCCCGACCTCGGCGTGATGCTCCCGTACACCCCCGTCCACCATCTGCTGCTCGGGCTGCCCGGCGACCCGCCGGGCCCCCGCCTGCTCGTCATGACCAGCGGGAACCTCGCCGGCGAGCCCATCGTCACCGACGACGGCGAGGCACTGGAGCGGCTCGCCGGCCTCGCCGACGCCTGGCTCACCCACGACCGCCCCATCCACGTGCCGTGCGACGACTCCGTGGTGCGGGTCTGCGACGGCGAGGCGCTGACCCTGCGGCGCTCCCGCGGATACGCCCCGCTCCCGCTGACGCTTCCGCTGACGGTCCCCCCGACCCTCGCCGTGGGCGGGGACCTGAAGAACGCCTTCTGCCTCGGCGAAGGAAGCCAGGCCTGGCTGTCCGCCCACGTCGGCGACATGGACGACCTCGCCACCCAGTACGCCTTCGAACGCGCCGAGCGCCGGCTGGAGTCCATCACCGGCGTCGGCCCCCTGCGGCTCGCCGCCGACCGGCACCCCGGCTACCGCTCCACCCGCTGGGCGCGCCGCGCCGCGGGAGCCCGGCCGCTCGTGCGCGTCCAGCACCACCACGCGCACATCGCCTCCGCCATGGCGGAGCACGGCCTGGACGGCGGCCGGCCGGTCATCGGCATCGCCTTCGACGGCACCGGCTACGGCGACGACGGGGCCGTGTGGGGCGGCGAGGTCCTCCTCGCCGACTACGCCGGGTACACCCGCTTCGCCCACCTCGGGTACGTCCCGCTGCCGGGCGGGGACACGGCCGTGCAGCGTCCGTACCGCATGGCTCTGTCCCACCTGCGGGCCGCGGGCATCGGATGGAGCCCGGACCTGCCCTGCGCCGCCGCCTGCCCGACCGACGAACTCCTCCTTCTGGACCGCCAGTTGGATCGCGGCCT
The DNA here is from genome assembly GCF_033794505.1 of Streptomyces sp. MB09-01. Lineage (NCBI taxonomy): Bacteria > Bacillati > Actinomycetota > Actinomycetes > Kitasatosporales > Streptomycetaceae > Streptomyces > Streptomyces sp. MB09-01. The sequence continues at coordinate 6,699 of NZ_JARAYQ010000155.1, forward strand.
GAACTGCGTGCCGACCTCCAGCATGGGGCGGCTCTTCGACGCCGTCTCCTCCCTGGCCGGCGTCTGCCACCGGGCGGGGTACGAGGCGCAGGCCGCGATCGAGCTGGAGGGCGCGGCGCTCGGAGCGGGCGCGGCCGGCCCCGGCTACGCCTTCGGCCTGCGGGTCCCGACAGGCCCGGCCGGCGCTCCGGTCACCGCCGATCCCGCCCCCGTACTGGCCGCCGTGGTGGCCGACGTACGCGCGGGCACGCCTCCGGGGCTGATCGCCGCACGCTTCCACACCGCCGTCGGCGCCCTCGTCGGCACCTTTTGCGAGCTCGCCCGCGAGCGGCACGGCCTGGACACCGTCGCCCTGACCGGCGGGGTCTTCGCCAACACCCTGCTGTCGTCCGCGTGCGCCCGGACCCTGCGCGCGAGCGGTTTCACCGTCCTGCGTCACGGCCGGGTCCCCCCGAACGACGGCGGACTGTCCCTCGGCCAGCTCGTGGTGGCGGCCGCCGCCGACACCGCGCACCACCCACAGCAAGGAGAAGCCCATGTGCCTGGCGGTACCCGGCAGAGTGCTTGACATCGGGGAGAAGGACGGCACCCGCATGGCTACCGTCGACTTCGGCGGCGTGCAGAAGGAGGTGTGCCTGGAGTACCTGCCGGACCTCCAGGTGGGCGAGTACGCCATCGTCCACGTGGGCTTCGCCCTCCAGCGCCTCGACGAGGAGTCGGCGCGCCAGACCCTCGAACTCTTCGCGGAACTCGGCATGCTGCAGGAGGAGTTCGGCGACCCGTGGGAACAGGCCGCCGAAGCCGGTGGCGAACCCTGGCCCTTCGCCGACGGACCGGCCGTCGCCGCACCGCAGGAGGAGGTCACGCCGTGAAGTACATCGACGAGTTCCAGGACCCCGAGCTCGCCCGCCGGCTGCTCGACGACATCCACGCCACCGTGACCCGCCCCTGGGCGCTGATGGAGGTCTGCGGTGGTCAGACCCACACCATCATCCGGCATGGCATCGACCAACTGCTCCCGGACCAAGTGGAGTTGATCCACGGTCCGGGCTGCCCCGTGTGCGTCACCCCGCTGGAGGTCATCGACAAGGCGCTGGAGATCGCCTCCCGCTCCGACGTGATCTTCTGCTCCTTCGGGGACATGCTCCGGGTGCCGGGGACCGGCCGTGACCTGTTCCGGGTGCGGAGCGAGGGCGGCGACGTACGCGTGGTCTACTCCCCGCTCGACGCCCTGAGGATCGCCCAGGAGAACCCGGACCGGCAGGTGGTGTTCTTCGGCATCGGCTTCGAGACCACCGCGCCGCCCAACGCCATGACGGTCCACCAGGCGAAGAAGCTGGGCATCCGCAACTTCAGCCTGCTGGTGTCCCACGTCCGGGTGCCCCCGGCGATCGAGGCGATCATGCAGTCGCCGAGCTGCCGGGTCCAGGGCTTCCTCGCCGCCGGGCACGTGTGCAGCGTGATGGGCGTGGGGGAGTACCCCGAGCTGGCCGCGCGCCACCGCGTGCCGATCGTGGTGACGGGATTCGAGCCGCTGGACATCCTGGAGGGCGTACGCCGGGCGGTGCGGCAGCTGGAACGCGGCGAGCACACCGTCGACAACGCGTACGCGCGGGCCGTCCGCCCCGAGGGCAACCCGGCCGCCCTCGCGATGCTGGAGGACGTCTTCGAAGTCACCGACCGGGCCTGGCGCGGCATCGGCGTCATCCCCGGCAGCGGCTGGCGGCTGTCCGCCCGCTACCGGGAGTTCGACGCCGAACACCGGTTCTCGGTGACCGACATCAACACCCGCGAGCCGGCCGCGTGCCGCAGCGGCGAGGTGCTCCAGGGGCTCCTCAAGCCGCACGAGTGCGAGGCCTTCGGCACGCTGTGCACCCCGCGCAGCCCGCTCGGCGCCACCATGGTGTCCAGCGAGGGAGCCTGCGCCGCGTACTACCTCTACCGGCGGCTGGAACTGAAGACGGTGCCCGCCGCCCCGACCGCCCCGCTGGAGGCGAGCCCCGTTGTCTGACACCGCACTCGACATCACGGGCTGGACCTGCCCGGCCCCGCTGCGCGACCACCCCCGTGTGGTGATGGGCCACGGCGGCGGGGGAGCACTCTCCGCCGAACTGGTCCAGCACCTCTTCGCCCCCGCCTTCGGCGGCGAGGCGCTGGCCCAGCTCGGCGACTCCGCGGCCATCTCCCTCGGGGGAGTCCGGCTGGCCTTTTCCACCGACTCGTACGTGGTGCGGCCGCTCTTCTTCCCCGGCGGCACCATCGGTGACCTCGCGGTCAACGGCACGGTGAACGACCTGGCCATGAGCGGGGCCCGGGCGGCGTACCTGTCCTGCGGCTTCATCCTCGAGGAGGGCGTCGAGATGTCCGCCGTGGCGCGCGTGGCCGAGGCCCTGGGCGCCGCCGCGCGGGCCGCGGGCGTGGAGGTGGCCACGGGCGACACCAAGGTGGTCGAAGTGGGCCACGGGGACGGCATCTACATCAACACCGCGGGCCTCGGCATCATCCCCGACGGGGTGGACCTGCGCCCGCAGCGCGTGGTGCCCGGCGACGTCGTCATCGTGAGCGGCGAGATCGGCCTCCACGGGGTGGCGATCATGAGCGTCCGCGAGGGGCTGGAATTCGGCGTGGACATCGAGAGCGACTGCGCGGCCCTGGGCGGCCTCGTGCAGAGCATGCTCGCCGTCACCCCGGACCTGCACGTCCTGCGCGACCCCACCCGCGGCGGCCTGGCGGCCTCGCTCAACGAGATCGCGGCGGCCTCGGGCACCGGTGTCGTGATCAGCGAGACCCGTGTCCCGGTCCCGCCGGCCGTCGCGAACGCCTGCTCGATCCTCGGCCTGGACCCGCTCTATGTGGCGAACGAGGGCAAGCTGGTCGCCTTCGTCCCCCGCGAGCACGCCGACGCCGTCCTCGACGCCATGCGCGCCCACCCCCTGGGCCGCCACGCCACGGTGATCGGCGAGGCCGTCGACGCCCACCCCGGCATGGTCGTCTCCCGCACCGCCCTCGGCGGCACCCGCGTGGTCGACCTGCCGCTCGGGGAGCAGCTGCCGCGCATCTGCTAGCTCCGGCCGCAGTCCTCGCCGTACGACGAAGCCCCTGGTGGGACGGGTTCTCGACCGAGAATCCCCGTCCGCGCCAGGGGCTTCGCGCGTGACACCAAACGCTCCGGAGCGGTTGCTGTCACCCGGTCTGCCTTCCGCGCGCCGCGGCCGGTCGCAAGACTCGTCACCAGGAACAAGGCGGGCCCGCCTCCCTGCACATCGACCGAGTGATCTCCGATCGCTCCCTCACCCGACCGTCAGAAGCGAGGCATGCCGTGTTCTTCATCTTCTTCGGCCCGATCTGGGACTGACCGGGGTCGTGCACCTGCTCATGACCCTGCTGTTCCTGTCGGCGCCGCCGGACCACCCCGTCCGGCTCGTCGACCGCCATCTCGTCACCGATGTCATCTGGGCCGTCGCGGTCCCCGCCGACCGGCTGGAGCACGTGTACACCCGCTCCGCCGAAGGGCGCCTGGACATCGCACTGTTCCTCCTGGCCGCCGGCGCGGAGGAAGCCGCTTCGGCCGGCGATCGGCTCGTTCGCAGAGCCCTTGCCGGGGCGCCCGCACTGGCCGGTTGGCGAACGGCCCCCGTCCCCTTCGAGGGGATCCACCGAGAAGGAGAGAATCCTGTTACAGACGGCCATCCGTAGTGAGGACGACGCCGCGCGGGCCACGAAGGCGCCCGCCCTGACCTTCCGCTCGCTGCAGGTGCTCCGGACCCCGCACCTGATCCGCAGGGCCGAACCCGAACTGTTCCACCTGGCGCTCCCGCTGCACGGCCGGCCGCTGCTGACCCGGGCCGGCCGGGAGAGCGTCCTCGGAGCCGGGGAGATGGTCTTCTACGAAGGCTCCCGGCCGTACCGCTCGGCGGTGACGGGGCACCAGGACTGCGCCGAGCTCATCCAGGTCCACTTCCCCGGCGCGCTCCTGCCCCTGTCTCCCGCCGGCATGGACCGGCTCGCGGGCGAGCGGCTGTCCGGCCGTGAGGGGATCGGCCCCCTCCTGACGGACTTCCTCGTCCGCCTGGTCAGGGACGCCCGGCACTACCGGCCGGCCGACACCGCCCGGCTGGGCGGCATCCTCCTCGACCTGTTGACGGCCTTGCTGGCCCACGAACTGGACACCGCGGCCTGCGTACCGGCCGAGTCCTACCGGCGCTCGCTGATGCTCCGCGTCCAAGGCTTCGTGGAGCGGCACCTGGGGGACGCGCGCCTCTCGCCCCAGGCCGTCGCGGCGGCCCACCAGATCTCCGTCAGCTACCTGTACAAGCTCTTCCAGGAGGAGGGGCTGACGGTCGCGGCATGGATCAGGGAACGCCGCCTGGAGAGCTGCCGCCGCGACCTCTCCGATCCGCGCCTGGACTCCCACCCCGTCCACGTGATCGCCGCGCGCTGGGGCTTCCTCAGCAACGCCCACTTCAGCCGTGCCTTCCGCGCCGCGTACGGGATGTCGCCGAAGGAGTACCGGCACGCGGCCGCACCCCTGCGCGGCGTACAAGAACCGTCAACAAGCGTGCTCGTGCAGTCAACGACACCCTGACCGCGCTCGGACATGCTCATGACATGCCACCGCGGCACCACACCGGAGCGGTGGACACACCACGACAGAGGAGAGACCGACATGTTCGCCAAGATCGAAGCCATGGGTGCCGCCCTGCTGGAGCGCGTCGTCCCCACCGTCACCGCGGACGCCGCCGCCGCGCCCGGCTGGTACAGCTACGGCGCTTGCTGGCAGTGCAACAACGGCCCGTGGGGCCACTTCGGGTACAACGCCCCCTGCGAGGCGTACTGGAACGGCGCCAAGTTCACGCGCGGCATCTGCGGCTGAACCCGGAGCAGGCACGGCTGAAACACCGCCCCGCTACCGGAACGAACCGGTAGCGGGGCCCACCGCCGAAGGGAACGCCAATGTCCTCGTTCGAGATCGCCGTGCGGAGCCTCATCGGCACGGTCTTCCTGGTCTCGTCCCTGAGCAAGGCGCGCAACCGTGCGGCGTACCGGGGGTTCGTACGGTCCTTGGCCCACATGCGCGTAGGACCCCCGGCCCTGGACGAAGCGGCCGCCAGGGCCGTCCTGGCCGCGGAGTTCGCGACCTGGACGCTCCTGGCGGTGCCGGCGCGGACGACCGGCCGGCTGGGGCTGCTCCTCGCGGCGCTGCTGCTCGCCGCCTTCACGTTCGGGATCGCCCGGACCCTGCGCCGGCGCTCTCCCGTGGCGTGCAACTGCTTCGGGCTCTCCGCCACACCCGTCGGCGCGCGGCACGTCGTACGCAACCTCCTGCTCGCGGCCGTCGCAGCCGGCGGCCTGCTGGCGCCCGCGGCACACGGGGCGGCCGGAACGGGCCACGTGCTGGTGGCGGCGCTCGCGGGCCTCGCCGCCGGCCTGGTGACCACCGCCCTCGACGAGATCACCGCGCTCTTCCGTCCCCTCCCGGGCACCCGTCCACCCCTTCGCCCCATGACCGAACCTCAGGAGTCCCGATGTATGTCCTGACAGCCGCCGTCGTGCTGCTCTCAGCGCTCTGTCTGCTGAACCTGCTGCTGACCGTCGGCGTGGTCAAACGGCTGCGCGAGCACACCGAGATCCTCGCCCCCATCCGGCAGCAGGCCGGCATCCGCACGGGAGACGAGGTCGCGGACTTCGAGGCCGTCACCGTCGACGGCCGGCCGCTGGACCGCGCCTCCCTGGCCGACGACAGCGTCGTCGCGTTCTTCGCCCCCGACTGCCAGCCCTGCAAGGCGGTGCTCCCCGACTTCGTCCGGCTCGCCGAAGCCGACGCGTACGGCCGGGACCGCCGGATAGCCGTCGTGATCGGCACCGCGGAGGCCTCCCAGGACCTCGTGGCACTGCTGAGCCCCCTCGCGCACGTCGTCGTGGAGGAGCCCCTGGGGCCCGTCGGAACGGCCTTCCGCACCTCCGGCACGCCGACCGTGCTCCGGATCGGCACCGCCGGCGGCCGGACCGTGGTGGCCTCCGACCGGGTACTGGCCCTGCCCGCCGCGACAGCGGTATGACCAGGGGCGATCACATGCGCGCCGCACCGTCCGGACTCCTGCGGGCCGTCCGCCTCGCGGCCGCGGCCCTGCTCCTCACGGGGAGGACGGCCCCCTGGCACCTGTCGGCCTTCGCCGTGCTCACCCTCTGCCGGGGCGCGTTCCCGCTGGCCGCCGCGTGGCTCATGAAGACCCTGCTCGACGACCTCGTCCGGGGCGCCGAACCGTCCGGCCTGGTGGGACTAGCGACCGCCCTCGCCGTCGTCGGCGTCGCGACGGCGGTCACCCCCCTGGTGTCGCAGTTCCTGCACGCCGAACTGGACCGCAGGACCGGCGTGGTGGCCATGGACGAGCTGTTCGCCGCCGTCGACCGGTCCGTCGGCATCAGCCGGTTCGAGAACCCCCGCTTCCTCGACGAACTGAGGCTCGCCCAGACGGCGAGCCGGAGCGCACCGGTCCAGATCGTCAGCGGGGGACTGGACATCGCCGGCCAGGTGCTTCCCGTCCTCGGATTCGCGGCCTCCCTGTTCGCGCTCAGCCCGGTCATGGCCCTCGTCGTCCTGACGGCCGCCGTCCCGGCGGTGATCGCGGAGTGGCTGCTCTCGCGCCGCCGCGCCCAGCTGGTCATGGACGTGAGCCCCGTCGAACGCAAGGAGTTCTTCTACAACCAGCTTTTGAGCACCGTCGAGGGGGCGAAGGAGGTACGGCTCTTCGGGCTCGGCGGGTTCTTCAGGACGTCGATGCGCCGTGAGCGCCTCGCCAACAACGCGGCCCGCAAGCGGATGGACCGCAAGGAACTGTCCGTGCAGTTCTGCCTGGAGGGACTCGCCGCGGCCGTGTCCGGCTGCGGCCTGCTGTGGGCTGTGGGCGCCGCACGCGACGGCAGCATGACGATCGGCGGGATCGCCCTGTTCGTCGCCGCCGTCACCGCCGTGCAGAGCGCGCTCGGCGCGCTGGCCACGCAGATGGCGTCGACGGCCGAGGCCCTGCTCCTCTTCCAGCGCTACCGGGCCGTCACGGCCCTCGGACCGGACCTCCCCGTGGCCGGCCGGCCCCGGCCGCTGCCCTCGATGCGGCTCGGGATCGAGTTCCGGGACGTGTGGTTCCGGTATTCGGATCAACTGCCGTGGGTGCTGCGGGGCGTGAACGTCTTCATCCCCCACGGCCGGGCCCTGGCCCTGATCGGCCTGAACGGCGCGGGCAAGTCCACCTTCGTGAAACTGCTGTGCCGCCTCTACGACCCCACCCGGGGCGCGGTCCTGTGGGACGGGGTCGACATCCGGGAGATCGACCCGGCCGAGCTGCGGTCCCGGATCGGCGCGGTCTTCCAGGACTCCATGCACTACGACCTCACCGCGGCCGAGAACATCGGGCTGGGCGACCTGGAGGCCCTGGGTGACCGCCCGCGCATCCAGGAGGCGGCCCGCCGCGCGGGGATCGACGGGGCGCTGGCCTCGCTGCCCCAGGGGTACGACACCCTGCTGTCGAGGAAGTTCATGACGGCACCGGACGCATCCGATCCGTCCGTGGGCGTCCTCCTGTCCGGAGGACAGCACCAGCGGGTCGCCCTGGCCCGTGCCCTGATGCGGCACGACCGGGAACTGATGATCCTCGACGAACCCTCCTCCGGCCTCGACGCCGAGGCCGAGCACGAGATCCACGCCTCGCTGCGGAGCTTCCGTGCAGGGCGGACCAGCGTGCTGATCTCCCACCGGCTCGGCACGGTGCGGGAAGCGGACGTCATCGTGGTGCTCCAGAACGGAAGGATCGTCGAGCAGGGCGGCCACGAGGAACTGCTGGCGGCGGAAGGAACGTACGCCGACCTGTTCAACCTGCAGGCCAAGGACTACCAGGACGGGCCCAAGGACCCGGCCCCGGACGTCCCGGACGTGTCCGTCCCCGATGCGGCCGCCCCCGATGCGGCCGCACCCCGCGCGGCGGTCCCCCACGTGGCGGCCCCGGGCGCGGCGGTCCCGCGGTGAGGCCCCGTCCGGCGCGCGCCGCGTCCCGTACCGGCTCCGGGCGCGGCGCCTCCTACGATCCGGCGGCCGGGGTGATGCCGAGCCGGGAGGAGCTCGACGCCCTGGCGGTGTCCTGGCCCTCCCCGCGGGCGCCCGAAGCGCACCGGTCCCGCCTCGCACGGCTCGTGGGGGCCCTCGCCGCGCTGCCGGGGCGCCGACTGGTCCTGGTGACGGTACGGGGCCGCAGCATGGAGCCCACCCACCACGAGCGGGACCGGGTCCTGGTGGTCCGTGGAACCGGAGCTCGCCGGGGCCGGGTGGTGGTGGTCGCCAACCCGCGGGAGGAAGGCGCCCACTTGATCAAGCGGGTGCTCGCCGTGCCCGGCGACCCCGTGCCGAGGGACCTCGCCCCCGCCCTGGCCGGCGTACCGGAGCGGCGCGTGCCCTCCGGCAGGCTCGTGCTCATCGGCGACAACCCCGAACACAGCCTGGATTCCCGGCAGCTGGGCTACTTCCCGGCATCGGCCGTCATGGGCCGGCTGCTTCGGGACCTCTGGCGCCGTCCCTGACGCTCCTCCTGCGGACGCCCGCCCCGCAGCCCCGGCCGGCCGGGCGGATCCCGCCGGGCGCCCGGTCGCGCGTGCCGCACCGGACTCCCGCCTGCGCCGCGCACCATCGACGTACGCTGACGGCGATCGACGAACTGGAGACCGGCCGTGACCGCCATCGAATACCTCGCCTCGTTCATAGCGACCGGACGCCTGCACGGGATCGGCATCGGCTCCACCCTCGGCGAGGTCGACCGGGCCTTCCCCCACCGCCACGTCGACGTCGTCGACGAGGGCGGGGAATCGCTGCGCCGCGACTACGGATTCGTCGAGTTCTACTTCAACCCCGGCGAGGAGTGGGTGATGTCCGGCGGGTCGGTCGAGCTCCACCGCCTGCCTTCCGGCTACGGCATGGCGAAGGCGTGGGCCCGGGCGACGGGCGTCGCCTTCCCGCGCCACCTCGCCTGGGCGGACGTGCGCGAGGCGCTCGCGGGCGTCCCCGGAGCCCCGGTGTTCGAGGTCACCGGCCAGGGTGGCTTCCTCGAGCACCGGGCGGCGGCGTCCCACGTCTCCGTCATCGTCGTCGACGACGTCGAGGAGGAGCGGGGCTGCCACGTGGGGCACGGGGACGTGTGGAGCGTCAGCCTGTGGGCGCCCGTACGGGCGAAGTAGCGGCGAGGCCGACGCAGCGGCCCCGGGGACCGGGACCCGAGGTGCGCACCGGCGCGGGCGTCCGTCGTCCGCAGATCACGGCCGCGCCGGGTGGAGGGGCAAGCCCGGCGCGGCCGTGTGATCACTCGGCGCCGCTCCGCTTGACTTCATCGCGTACCGCGCGAACGGAACGAATCGCCGTGATCATCTTCTGGGACAGCGCCGGTACCTGGTCGAAGAGGTGCCCCACGACGGCAACACCTCCTGCGACCGAGGTCACGGCAACGGTCACCCAACCTGCCAGTTCCATAGAGCGCCTTTCGAAAGAGGGTGATGTGCGGACCGGGGAGGTCCCCCGAGCCCCTCACCTCCGGCACCCTCCTCGCTACGGCCCTGCGCAACCCCTCACACTCGATCGGCAACTACGCGACCAGCGGTCGGAGTTGAGCCTACCGAGCAACGGCGCCGGATGTCCTGAGGACCGGAGAGGCGGGAGACGTCCCCTCTGGCTCCTCCGGGGACGGTCCCGACGGGGTACGGGCTGCATCGGGGGAAACCTGCTGGTGGGGCCGGGAACGTCCCGGTTAGCATCCGACGATGACGACGCCCAGGGACACGGCCTTCGACGATGCGGTGCGCCGGGCGGACGTCGGCCGGCTGGCCGGTCGTATCGACGCGCGGCTCTGCCCGCCGGCCGTCTTCGGACGTCTCATCCGGCAGGAGGATCCCCGCCTGCGGCATCTGGGGCTGGTCCTGATGGCCGAGCGCGTCGCCTCGGGCCGGACGGGCGGCGAGCCCGAGACGGCCGAGCTCGCGGGGCTGCTGCCGGTGTCGGTGGAGGGTCCGCCGGAGACGGCGCTCGTCCTGGCACGGCTCTACGAACGACTGGCGCCGTACCGCCCGGGGCTCCGCTGGCCGTCGTGGCGTACGGCCGAGCTGCCCGTGCGCGTACGGATCGCCTGGCTGCGCGCCGAGCTGCTGAACGATCCGACGCTGATCCGGAAGGGATCTCCGGGCGAACTGCTCTACCAGGCCGTGCAGGAGACGACCGCCACGGGTGCGCACCGGCCCGAGCGGCTCGTCAACGAGCTCGTGGACAGCGGCGACCCGGTGTTACAGGCCGCGGCGCTGCGGCTGGCCCGGCAGGGGCTGCACGCCGGTCTGCTGGCTCCCGCACTGGTCCGCGCACACGTGACGAGCCTGCTCGGTGCCGGCAGCGCGGACGTCGCCGCCGCGGCACTGGGCGAACTCTGCGAACCGTGGACGGCGTTGGATCCCCTGCCGCCGGAACGACTGTCCCCCTTTCTCACCGCCGGGTCCGTGATCGCACGCCCCGAGGCGGCCGACGCCGCACTCGCGGCAGCGGCCCGGCACGGGCACGGTGGTCTGCTGCGGCAGGTCGTCGACGATCCGGAGCTGCCGCCGGGTCTTCGCCGGCGGGGGATGGAACTGCTCGGGGACCTGGCGGACCGCGGTGACATCGGCGCGCTGACGGCCGTCGCCGCAGAGGACCCCCTGCTGTTCGGCGGGCCGGCGGTGACGTGCCTGCGGGGGCTCCACCGGCGCGGGCACTTCCCGGACGGGACGCACGTCCCGTCCATCGTCGGGCTGGCCCTGGCCGATCACACGATCGCGCCCCACGAGGTCGCGACGATCCTGTTCACCTGCCGTCAGGCGATGTTCCGCGAACTGGTGGACCCCCACCTCGACGCCGACTCCGACGCCGGCATGGACGACCCGAGCTGGCCGCGGCGGCTCGCACTGCTGGTCGCCCTGGCCGGACAGGGGGCGGGGGAGCTTCCGATCGGGGACGCGATCACGCAGCTGCTGCCCACCGCTGCCGTGCCGGGGCCGTTCCTCGACGCGATCCGCGCGTTGCGCCACGCGCCGGCCGAAGACGCCGTGATCGCCCTCCTGCCAGCAGCGCCCGCAGCGGCCCTGGGCGCTCTGGAGGCCATCGGCGGGCGCCGGACCGTGACCGTGCTGAGGGAAGGGCTCGGCCTCGCCGCGGAGGAGGGCGCGGGCGTGATCGCGCCGCATCTGCGTGCGGTGCGCAACAGCGCGCTCGAGGTGCTGTGGCATCTGACCGAGGATCCGTCACAGCGGCGCGCCCTCCTCGTCCGACTCGATCCCTCCGACCTGCCGGCTCGCATCGCGGCGGATCTCGGTGGCGCGGACGAGCAGGAACTGGCCCTCCTCAGCTCCCATCTGGACCCGGACGAGCCGGTGGCGGCACTGTGCAGACTGGCCGACCACGGCAGCGCCGGCACGCTGCCGGTCATCGCGGACCTGCTCCTGCGCATCGTGGCCGAGCTGGCGGCGGCCTCGGAGCCCGGCGCGGCCCCCGCGCAGCGCGCGAACGGACAGCCGGCCGGGGAGCCGGTGGTGCCCCAGGAGATCCTGGACGCCGTGCACGGTCTGGGCCGCCGTCTCCACGAGCGGGGACGGATCAGACCGTCCTGCCTGCTCGACGCGGCTACCGCACAAGAGGCCGGACACGCACTCGTCGCGTCCCTGGCGCTGGATCTGCTCGACCGGCCCGGACTGTCGAGCGGCGAGCAGGCGATCCTGCTCGAACTCCTCCTCCGAGCCCCCTGCCCGCGCACCCGCGCGCGAACGCACCGGCTGCTGCGGCACCGCGACCGGCACGTGCGCAAGCACGTGATCGCGCTGCTCGCCCGCGACGCCACGGGGAACGACGCGCAGGCGCTCTCGGCGACCCTGATCGCGCTGACCGCCGCCCAGGACATCCAGACCGTTCGGCAGGCGCTGCTCGCCCTCGGCCACGCGGAGGCGCACTGGGCCTCCACCGCGATCGCCGCCTGTCTCGGCCATCCGAACATGAACATCAAGAAGACCGCCGCCGAGGTACTGGTCCACGCGGGCACGCCCACGGCGGTACCGGCCCTGCTGTTCTGGCTCGGCCACCACGACAATCCGGGCCTGCGCGCCAGGATCGTCGAGGCGCTGCGCGCCATCCTCGGCGGCGCGTACCTGGCGACCGTCCTCGCCGCCGCCGAACAAGGCGAGGACGCCAGCGCCCGCGAACTGCTGCTGCAAGGCCTCGACCGCGCCCTGCCGGCGCGCTCGGTCCTCGCCCTCGACGACCAGGCATCACGGGTCGCACCGACCCTGCTCGCCCTGGTGGCGACCGGCCGGGTCGTCCTCGCCTCGGGTACGGCCGAAGACCTGTCGACGGCCATGGGCAGGCACGGGATCACCACGCCCGACGCGCCGCGGCCGGCGGGCGGGACCGGAGCGGACCTCGACGTCGGCGCGCTGACGGCCGGGGCCTGGAATCCGACGGTCGCCCTACGCCTCGCCGAGCGGCGCGAGCTGCCGCACCCCGGCCGCCTGCGGGCCCTACGGCCCCTGCTGGCCCACTGGCTCCGCCTGGCCGGCTCAGAGCCGGCCGCCCGGGGCCGCGTACTGAGGCTCACGCTCCGGCTCTGCCCCGCACCGTGGACGACCGAGGAACTGGCGGCCTTCTCCCGGTCCACCACGGTCCTGCTCGACGCCCTCGCCGAGGCCGCGGCGGGAGAGCGCGCCGACCTCATCGCCGTACTCGAAGCCGTCGCACCGACCCTGCCGGCGGCCGGGAAGCCGACCGTCGCCGAAGCGGTACGCGCGCTGCCCCCCGTACCCGCAGGAAACCGGTCCACGCTGCCACTGCTCCGCAGCCTCGACGCGGTGCTCGTCCGCGCCGACCTCGAACAGGCACTTGCCTCGGCCCGACTGGACGCCAACCCCCGGCAGGCCGAAACGGCAGTACTCCGGGACGCATTCGCCGCCCCGCCCTCCCCGGCGGGCGCGCCGGCCGAGGCCGGGGGGTGGCGAACGGCGCTGGTCGCCGCAGCACGCACACCGGAGGCCCTGGAGGATTTCCGCCGACTCTCCCTCCGCCCCCTCCCGCACGGCGACATCCCGGGCTCCAGGGACCGCCTGACCGCGCTGATCGACGTCTACGCCTCTGCCGGCACCGAGGTCCGCGCCGCCCTCATCGACTGGATGACGGACGTCCAGCCCCTCGACGCACCCCCCTGGACCCTCACCGAGACCGCCCGCGCGGCGGCGCCGCGGCCGCGGACCGTGCACGTCGACGACCTCGACCAGCCCCGCTCGACCGCACTACGGGAGCGCCTGCTGGCCATGCTGCGGGCGTCCGCCCCGGACCGCCGGCACGCCGCCGCCCTGGCGCTCCTCGCGTGGCCCGAGCCCGAGGCCGCGGTTCCCGTGCTCCGAGCGTTCCTGCGGGGCCGCATCGACGTACCCGTCCGTGCCGGCCTCGCCCGCAGCCTGAGCGCCATCGGCGAGGCCGGACTCCGCGCGGACGGCATCCTGCACGACAGGGTCGCGCTCGCGACAGGCCGGCTCGAACCGTGGGAGCTGGAACCCCTGGTCCCGCTGCTGCTGGAATGGTGGGAACACGACCCGCCGTCCAGCAGCTCCGCAGCAGGCCGGGCGCTGCTCCGGTACCCCGCCGACGCGCTGGCGGACCACCTCGCCGACCGCCTCGAGGCCGGCGCCTGGGGGTTCCTCGACCTGCTCCGCGGCCGTTCCCTGCTGCGCACCCCCGCACTGATACGGACCTGCCGGCGGCTGCGCGCCGAAGGACGCGACGACCTCGCGGACGGACTGCTCCTCGTGGATGGTCCGCTGCGCCGCCCGGACTCCGCCCAGCAGGACGCGACCGCCCTGGCAGCACTCCGCGAACGCACCCCGCC
>NZ_JARAYQ010000156.1:0-20550 GCF_033794505.1 Streptomyces sp. MB09-01
GAGGGGAGGGGACGCCTGTCACGAGTGACCTAGCGTCCGCCCAGGGTGGCGCGGACCGTGGCGGCCGCGGCCGCCGTTGCCGAATCGGCGTACGCCGCTATCGACGGTGCGTTCGACCGAGCCTCGGCGAAGAGGCGCCGACCCTGCTCGGGCGTCGGGAACGGAGTCAGCCCCTTGCGCAGGTTCTGCTTGGTCTTGGAGTCGTACACCCCCTGCTCGCGCAGGGGCGGGTACAGCACGCGCTTGTCGCGATCGACCCGTTCGGCGGCGGTGTGCGCGGTCCGCAGGTGCCGGTGCAGGGTGGTCCACAGCGCGGCGTCGTACACGCCGCGCCCGCCGTCTGCCTCGGCGGCGGCCAACCATGCGGTATCGAGCTCCTTGAGCGCGAGCGACACGGCTTCCAGCCGACACGGGCCCGGGGCGTCCGGCACCGGCTCGGTGTCGGGGTCGAAGTTCATGCCCTGGTCATTGGCGGGGCTCTGCGGACCCGGCGACACCAGCAGCGGCAGGTTCCACAGCAGGCGGTGCGGGTTGGGGCTGCCGCCGGGCCCCGCCATGGCCACGGCCTCGGCGACGTCCTCGCCGGCCACGGCCCAGCAGGGATACCAGAACGCCCGCGCTGCCCCTTGGAGCTGCGAGTTCTTCGAGTTCCAGGCGGGGGTGACCTGTTCGGCGATCGAGCTGAGGCGCTCCTTGGAAAACTTGTGGTGCAGTGCGCCGGTCTTCCACTCGGCGGGTAACGCGTAGGCCTGCTTGCCGTCATTCAGCGGCCTGACGGCCCACTTGGGCTTGTCCGGGATCTCGCGGGCGCTGCTCGGCGGTGGCGCCGGCCTGCCGGCGGCTGGAGAGGTCGTCATGGCACTCCCTTCACGGCCCGCCGAGCGCGGACCGCGCTCATCTTCGGGCCACCGGAGAGTGGCCGTCCACCGGTTCCGGCGCATGGGGAAGGACCGGGACGACAGGCACCGCCAGGGCTGCCACTACCGCCCCGTACGCCCCGGCCGACACGCTCGGTGCCGATCCGTGAGGCATGTCGCCGCCGGGAAAACCCCGGGCCGCCCCCGCACACCGCCCGCTACGATCGGCCCCTCACCTGATCATGGCGGTCCGACGGAGGCACCGATGACCCTGGCTCCTGTGCGGACACCCGCCCACCCCGAACGGCTGGAGCGAGGACACCCGTTCCGCCAGTGGAAGACCTGGCGCATACCCGGTACCGAGCTCACCCTCACCGGGTACTCGCGCGCCAACGACAAGACCTTCTTCCACATCCCGGAGCTGCGCTGCGCGCTCGACGCGGGCCTGGCGGAAGGACGACAGCCGGAGACCGTCTTCCTCACCCACACCCATCACGACCACTCCAAGGACCTCGACTACCTCGCCGCCCGGCCCGACGGTGTCGACATCCACCTGCCCGCCGCGTCGGCGCCCTACGTGGAGGCCTTCCTGCGGGCCTCCGCCGAACTGAACCACGGCCCCGCCTATGACCCCTCGCTCGCCGAGGGCTGCCGGCTGCACGGGGTGAGCGGGGGCGACGAGTTCACCTTCGGACGCCGCGGCCACCACGTGCGGGTGGTGGAGTGCGTCCACAAGGTGCCGTGCGTGGGGTACGCGTTCTCGGAACCCCGCAAGGCACTGCTGCCCGAGTACGAGGAACTGCGACGCAGCCTCGCGGAGCAGGGGCGGGGTGCGGAGTTCGGCCGTATCCTCGCGCAGCGCCGCAAGGAGGGCGCAGACGTCGAACGAGAGGTACTCAAGCCGTTGTTCGCCTTCCTCGGGGACACCCACGTGAGCGTCTTCGAAGGCAACCCGTGGCTGTTCGAGTACCCGGTGATCATCACCGAGTGCACGTTCCTCGACGACGCCGAGCTGGCCCGGGCAGACCGGGTCGGACACACCGTGTGGAGCCGGTTGAAGCCCGTCGTGGAGGCCCACCCGGACACCCTCTTCGTCCTCACCCACTTCAGCTTGCGCCATTCGGACCAGCAGGTGCTCGAGTTCTTCCGCGACGAGCGGCCCGACAACGTGCTGCTGTGGGCGCACCCGGAGAGCCGACTGCCCGAACAGCACCAGCAGGGCTGACGGAGACCGGACCCGGGGCCGGCCCGCCGTGGGCCGGGGGAGAGAGACCGGCCAGCGCGTCCCGCAGCCTCCTCGCCCGATCCGTCTATTCGTACGTCTGGCGGTCGGCCCGGGCCCGGGACGAGTGCGCCTTCGGGCGCGGACGATGTCCTCGGCGACGCCATGGTGCCCCCGATCGGTCAGCTGGTGGAGCTGTGGGACCAGCTGACCGGCGCCCGCCCCCTCGTCGCCCCGATCTCGTCGCGTTGTCAGTGGTGTCCTGGATGATCGGTGCGTCAGTTCTTCTCCGGGGACAGGGAGTGCCATGCCGGTCACAAACGAGCAGGCCGCAGGGCACGCGTTTCTGCGGCAGATGTACCAGGATCCGTACTTCCCCGATCACGTCGTCGGGCAGGGCGCGGCGATCCTGCTGCAGCTGTGCGAGCGAATTGAGGCTGAGCAGCCGTCGGATCTGAAGGCCTTGTACGCGCTCACCCAGGCTGCGACGGAGGAGTTCAACCTTCTAGAGGCGGAGTTCGAGGCAGCCGGGAGTGGGATCGAGACGGCTGCGCGTGAGTGGATCGCCGAGGACTTCTGGTTTGTCGCGTCGGCATACGGATTCGCGGACGCGGATGTGGAGGAGTTGATTGCCAGCCGGGACTGGTGAGCGGGACCGGAAGGGCCCCGCGCCCAGGCCCGCCCGCGTACGCGCAGGCAGCTGGAGCGCACCTTGCCTGGTGAACCCGGGAAGCAGAGGTCGCATGGGAGCATGCCGGCATGCGCCTGATAGCCGATGGGACGACGCCGATCTTGCGGTCGGTGCTGGTTGACGAGCTGACGACGGATGACGGATACGCCTTCGAGCTGGCGGACCCGTTGCTCCTGCCGGCGGGCGACCGGATCGCCCTCGAAGGCGTCGGGCTGCTCGTCACACGCGCGGACGTAGAGCTGGTGACGCGCGCCGGCAACTGGTCCACGCGCTGCGATGTGGGTAACCGGGCAGGCTCGCACCAGTCCGGTGAGGAGGCCGACAGCCACGGGGTTTCGAATATGGACAGGGCCCTACCTGGGGATCGTCAGTAGTCGCTCAGCCGCGGCAGCCGCGACAGCCGTCACTCCCGACGAACCGTCACGCGGTCGCCGGCGTTGGTGCAGTGCCTTGGCCGAGCCCCGATTCCTGCCGGCGCTGGGCGTGTGCAAGCCGATCGAGCGAGGCTCGGCCCACCGGCGATCGAGGCGGGGTCCTGGGCTGCCGGCTCGGGTTCGGCAGCGTGGACGAAGGCGAGCAGGGCGAGCAGGTCGCGGTGGTGGGTAGAGGCACGTGCGGTCGCTGCCGGCTCCCCGGGCCCGGGGGACGGACGGCGGCAAGGGTGGCCTCTTCAGGAAGCTGCTGCAAGCATTCGTCCGGGACAGGCGGGGTCCGCCCCGTGTCCGATGGATCAAGAAGCGTTCTCAACCTTTCGACGGCGGCGGATCTCAGACACGGGTGACGTACGGCCCCCGGACCGGACCGGACCGTACCGATCCACTGATCACCGCCCCCGAAGGGACAGATCAACCGATGACGCGCGGACTGCTCGCCCTGACCCTTGCCGTCGGGCCCGCTCCGGGCCCCTGGGTCACCGAGAGTTCCCGGCCGGGAACACCCGGCTGCTCGACGTCGAGCGCATCGACGTCGACACCACCTGGACGGCGGGATTCCGCATATCCCCCGAGGGCAAGGCGCAGTCCCTCTGTCCCGTCCTGTTCGGCCGGGAGGACTCCTCGGACCGCTGGAAGCAGATACCCACCCCGCTGGACGACGTCCGGACCCGCATCAACGCGATCGGCGCCAGCCCGCAGGGCGACGCCTGGCTGGTGGGGGACGCCGACGAGGCGACGCACACGATCCGCACCGCGCACCATGACGACACCGGCTGGAAGCCTGCCCCGGCGCCCTTGCCCGAGGGCATGGTGAGCGGCGGTTTCCTCGGGGTGGCCGCCGTGGACCACGAGATGCATGGGCGGTTGGCTGGACCCAGCCCGACGGTCCGCTCCTCACCTTCCACGGACTGATCCAGCACTGGGACGGCGTAGCCTGGCGGCAGGCGACGCCGCCCGCGCTCGACACCCACGACTCGTCGCTGTGGGGCATCACGGCGATCGCCCCGGACGACGTCTGGGCCGCGGGCGTCACGGGCACGCCGGAAGGGCCCCGCCCCCTGCTGCTGCACTACGACGGCACGTCCTGGTCGCGGCAGTCCGCACGCGAACTCAACTCCCTGGCAGGAGAGTTCACCGCGATGGCGTCGAACGGGTCGAACGAGGTCTGGGCTGTCGGCCGCGTCGAGCGCGGCGCGACCGGTAGGGACCACGGCCTGGTCGCACACTTCGACGGCACCCGGTGGAGCGTGGCCGACGCCCCGTCGGACAGGGGCGGCTCCACGGCGTCAACGTCGCACGCGACACGGTCGCTGTGGTGGGCGGCGAGAACGGAACCAGGCCCATCGGGGCGCGACTGCGGTACGGCCGCTGGCAGGCGCTGCGTCTCCCGGAGGTGGGCACCCAGGGCACGGCGCCCGCCGGCGTCGTCACCACGGGCCGCGCACTCACCATCGTCGGGCTGGCCACGAACGCGCCGGCGGCCGGCGAGGACGACCCCGAGACGCTCCCCTTCTCGATCAAGGGATTCTGAGCCGGTCGCTTGTCCACCGGCCTCGAACAGCGCCTCGGCCCGGTCCGCGCTCAGGCGCGGATCGCCGCCCGCTCGAACCACACGGTGAGCAGGGTCGGCACCAGCGCGACCCAGAACAGCACCTGCGGAACCAGCCGCTCGGACCACGGCACGGTCACGATGACCACGGCGGTGAGCGTGCACCACGCCGACTGCCCGACGATCAGCTGCGCCCAGCCGACCCGCCGGACCAGCGATCGCAGGCTCAGCCGGACTCCGGCACGCATGCGGCGGTAGCGGCGCCAGGCGCCGAAGCCCCAGACGGCAGCCATCAGGGCGAGGGCGTAGAGCCGGGTGCCGAGTGGCCCCGGCAGCGTCATGGGGTCGTCGCCGGTCGGGAAGACCCGTCCGGCAAGGGCTGCGATCACCAGGCAGAGCAGCGCGAGCCAGCGGGTGCCGCGCAGCATCCGGAACACCGCCCCGTCCAGGCCCTTGCGCAGCCTGTGGGCCTGAGGGTCGGCGGCGAGCGCTGTGGCGTATGCCTCGGCTGCGGCAGGCAGTTTGGCTCCCGCGCCGGTCAGCGGCGGCGCGGCGGCCTCCCACGCGGCGTGGTCGGCCCGCTCCTCGAGCGCCCAGGCGTTCTGCGGGTCGATGCGCAGGGTTTCGAGCACGCACTGCCGCACCACGTCCGAGCGGCCGTTCATCATCGCGGCCTTCCACAGCGCGTAGCGTGCACCGATCGAGTCGGGGCCGAGCTGCACGGCGGTCGCCGCCGCGTCGAACGCCTCGGGCCAGCGCGGCTGCCACGCGCCCAAGGCCTCCGACAGGGCCACGAATCCCTGCCAGTTCTGCGGGTCGAGCCGGATGGTCTCGTGGGCCTCGGCCAGCGCCTCGTCCGGTCGGCCGAGCCGCCGCAGAGCGTACGTGCGGACGTAGTGGGCGTCGAAATCCTCCGGCGCGAGGGCCAGCGCTTCGCCCGTGGCGATGAGCGCCTCCTCGAACTCCCGGACCGACTGGTGGCAGCGGGCGAGCTGCACCCAGCCGCGTACGTCGGTCGGGTCCTCGGCGAGCCGCCGGGTGAGCAGGGTGCGGGCCTCGTCGATGCGGTCGAGCTCCATCAGGGCGGCCGCCTGGTCGACGAGCGGGTGCGGTGCGGTCACAGTTTCCGTGCCTTCTTCAGGTAGGCGAGCAACTCGTCGTACGTGCCGCCCTCGTTGGCGAACATCGCCACGTTGCGGGCGGCCGCGAACCACGGCTCGGTGGACGGCCGGATCGCCTTCGCCGCGCCCAGCAGGTCCTTCGTGTTGATCATGCGTACGGTGCCCGTGCGGGCGGAATCGAGCAGCGCCGACTCGGCCGCGCTCTCGCAGACGTGAGCGAGGTCGGCGCCGGAGAAGCCGTCGGTGGCCTTGACGAGCCTGCCCACGTCGACCGATTCGATGGGGCGTTCCCGCAGGTGGTAGCGGAGGATCGCCTCGCGGGCCGGCCCGTCGGGCGGCAGCACGAGCAGTGTGCGGTCGAGTCGGCCTGGGCGGCGCAGCGCGATGTCCACGTCCCAGGGGACGTTGGTCGCGGCGAGCACGAACACCCCGTCGTTGACGTCGCCGACGCCGTCCAGCTCGGTCAGGAGCTGGTTGACGGTGTTGCGCATGCCGTTGTGCTGGGTACGGCTGCGCTTGGCGCCGAGCGCGTCCAGCTCGTCGAGGAAGACCACGCACGGCGCCTGCCTGCGGGCGGTCTCGAACACCTCGTGCATGTTGCGCTCGGAGTTGCCGACCCACATGTCGAGCACGTCGCTGATCGACACGGAGATGAAGTTCGCGCCGAGTTCCCCGGCGACGGCCCGGGCGATGAACGTCTTGCCGCAGCCGGGCGGCCCGTAGAGGAGCAGCCCGCCGCGCAGGCTCTTGCCGTACAACTTGCTCAGTTCCGGATTGCGCATGGGCGTGAGGAAGGCGGCCTCGAGGCGGTCCTTGACCTCCTGCATCCCGCCGACGTCCGCGAGGCGCACCGAGCCGGGCGCGTCGGGCGCATCCACGTCGTACGCGCTCGCGTCCCCGGCGTCCCCACTGCCGTCGACGGCCAGCGGTGCCTCCTTCGCGTCGGGTCCCGCGACGAACCGGGGCGGGACGACGTCCCCGACCTCCTGTTCGGCCGCAGCCCAGTCGAATCTGCCGCGCTGCTGAACGGGAGCCGCCGGCGGCTCGACGGGCGCAGCCGCTTGCCCGACGGGCGCCGATGGCGGCTCGACGGGCGCCGACGGTGCCGGCCCGCCCATGGCCCGCGCCATCAGGGCCCGGGCCTGGGCATCCCCGGGTGCGTGGCTGAGCGCGAACGCCGCCTCCACGACCGCCGCATCGCTGTGCCCGGCGTCGAGCAACAACTCGGCGAGGTGCAGTCGCAGGGGTACGTCGCGGGGCGCTGCGACGACGGCCGCGCGCAGGCTGCCGATCAATGGGGACTCGGCGGCCTCGGGGCCGCTGGAGGCGTCGGGGGTTTCATCGGGCATGGCACAACCCTACGAACCCGCCGCGCGCTCGGGTGAACCAGGTCCTGTGCTTCGGGGACTGCGCCGCCGTAATCTCTGGCGGCCCTCCCACCCGTCCGGCGCCTGCCCACCGGGCTGGCCGAACCCCTCGGACCCAACTGCCATCTGAGCGTCCGGTACGTCGGTGTCATGGTCGGCCACGACCACGAGACCGGCCAGGTCGGAGGCTGGCTCTGTATTTCGTACAACCGAGCCCCACAGAACGCCCCGTGGTGTCCTCGACGTCGACGCGCGGCCTCAGTCGCCCCCGACCTGTCCCTGGACGCAGCCTTCCGAACCCGCCCCTATTGCGGCTTCGGGCCCTTCATCAGCTTGCTGAGCTCTTCCAGGGGGCCTTCCGTCATGCCTCGGACGTAGTCCCAGCCGTTGTGGTCGCCGCCCTGGATCTCGTGGATCGTGACCTTGATCGGACTCTTGCCGAACTGCTGCTGGAACTTCTCCATCCGGTCGCGGCCACCCTCCTTGGTGCCGTACTGGAAGAGGACGTTCACCTCGGGGCCCTTGCCGTTGATCAGCTTCGGAGCGAGCTTCTCGGGGTTGTTCGCGTCCATTTCCGCCTGGTGGCCCTTCCAGAGCGGGGAGTCCGGGACGATCTCGCCGCCGTTGGCGATGACGGCCCGGAAGCGGTCCGGCCTCTGCAGGAGCTGCTTGAGGCCGACGAACGCGCCGGAGGAGTTGCCCATGAAGGCCCAGCCGTCGCGGGACTTGTAGGTACGGAAGTTGGCGCGGGCGAGGTCGGGCACGTCCTCGCCGATCCAGGTGCCCATCCTGGCCTGGCCGGGGATGTCGGAGCCGTCGTAGTAGTACTTGGCGTCCGGGTTGAGGATCGGCATGACCAGGATGAACGGGAGGCTCTTGCCGGCTGCGGCGCCCTCGGCGACGGCCTTCTGGAGGCCCAGCTTCGGCATGGTGGCCCAGTAGTTGTCGGCGTTCCCGTTACCGCCGGGCAGCGCGATCATCACAGGGAAGGCGCTCTTCGCGTACTCCGGGTGGTCGTACTCCTTGGGCGTCCACACCCAGACGCTGCCCTCGAAGCCGGACTTGGCCCCCTTCACCCGGGCTTTGGATATGCGGGTGCCGTCGTCCAGCTTGACCGTCTGCTTGAAGTCGGCGAACGGACCGGCGGGGAGGGACACGTCCGGGTCCGCGCTCGGCGCGGAGGGCTGCTTCTCGCCGCCGGTTTCCTTGTCCTTGTCGCTGCCCTGGTCCGCTCCGGCAGAGGGTTTGCCGTAGCTGACGGACTCCCCGTTCCCGTCGAACCAGTCCGTCTTCCAGTGGATCAACCCGGCACCGGTGCCGGCGAGCAGGGCCACGGCCACGGCAGAGCCGATCCACACCTTCTTCCGGGATCGCCTGGGCTGCTGGGGCTGCGGGTCCTCGTGCACGAACTTTGCTCCGAACAGGGCGGCTGCCCGAGGGCGGGCAGAACGGGTGGGTCCTTCCGTTTGGATGCGTTTCTCGACCCACAAGGTTGCAAGAATATGCAATAAATGTCGTTTAGGTTTCAATTGGGTGCGTCGGCACCGCTGTCCACAGCCGCCGCAGATGCGCCTGTACTGGAGCGGAGCCGGACGGCACACTCGTCGAAGCCCAGAGCTCTGCCAACGAACGAGCTTCAGCAACTGTGATGGGGAAGGCCGCTTCTTTGCAGAAGGGTGTAACACGGGTGACGGGACTGCTCACAGCAGCATCGACCAGATCGCGTACACCTGCGACCGCCCCGCGGACACCACCCGCGAGGAGTGGCCGTGCGGCCTCACCCTGCACACGCTGACCGACCACCGACCCGAGAGGAATCACCGCCCATGTGGCCCTCGATAGTCGCCGTTCTGGGCACTCTCGCCGGCGCCCTGACCGCCGGACTGCTCCAGCAGCGCGCCGCGCGCACAGCCCGTGCCGAGCAGCGCGCCGACACTCACCGCCAAGACCAGCTCGGCGCCGTCACCGACTTCGCGGCCGCCCTGGACGCCCACCGCTCGGCAATGTTCCACCGGGAACGCCTGGCTCTCACCGACGCCGGCACCGAGCACCAGCTGGAGGCCCAGACGAAGTCGCACGACACCCGTGCCGCGATGACCGCGCCTCACGTCCGTCTCCAGGTCTTGGTCCCCGAGCTCGTCGGCCCGGCCCAGAGAGCCGCCGATGCCACGTACGCCCTGCGCAACGCCACCGGTCGCACCGAACTTGACGCGCTGCGGCGTGCGGCCAAGGAAGCGTCCACGACGTTCGTCGCAGCGGCCGCCGCCCTGCTGAATCCCCACCACCGCTGACCACCGCCACGGGTGGATCGTCGTGGGAGGAAGCGGCCGGCGGGCTGCTTCCTCTGCGGTGTCCAAGCCGGGAGCAGGGAGCCGGGCGTCCTCGCGGGGGCGGGCCCGCACGCGTCAGGCGACGGCCGTGCAGCCCGGCCCGGCTCTTGAGGTCAGGTGCAGGTCAGGTGCAGGTCAGGTCAGGCCGGCCATGAATCCGCCGTGGGCAACGCCGGAGCCCAGCAGGTGGGCCCAGTCCAGCGCCTCGGGCAGTGCGTCGAGTGAAGGACGACCGCGCCGCCTGCACGTTCGGCGTCCGCGCACCAGTCGGCCATGTCGTGAGGATCCGTGCCCCCGCCGGCCGAGTCGATGACGAGGGCCGCGAGGGCAGGGACGATGAGTCCGGCTTCGCCGGGACCATCCACCACGCACAGGGTGAGTTTGGGGACGATGGTCCACCCCTCGCACCGGGGCACCGTTCCGTCGGGTGCGGTGAGAACCGGCAGGACGTCGTGGACGGGGGCATCGGAGAGCAGAAGCACGGGGGTGGCACCCCGCACGAACAGGGTTTTCTCAGGGTTCAGAAGCACGGGGCCACTTTGGCAGGCCGAGGCGGCCGGCAGGTCGGCGGGGCCGGAGGGAAGCATCCTGCGGCACGACAGGATGGACGTGGTCGCCCCTCGATGGCACCGCGCCCCGCTGTGCGGCCGGTGTCACGGTCTCACCGCGCTCGACCCCACCCCCCTGTGATCACACGTGTGGCCATGGGCCCTCGGCCCACTTGTGGTCAGGACGAGGGGGCGACGCCCGGCGCGGGGGTCTCCGCGGACCAGAAGTCGGAGCGGACGTTGGGGGTGGGGATGTCGCCTTCGTACGTTCGGCCGTTCGCCACCTTCGTGGGCGCTGCCACCTTCGACTCGTCCACGCAGGGGGTGGTGACTTCGAAGAAGGCCTGCCCCTCGTGGCCGAAGAGGACGCTGATGCCGAAGCCGTCGGGGGACGTGGCGTAGATCGCCGGCCTGTCCTTGCTCGGATTCACCGTCTTGATCCGGTAGCCGCTCGCCTTCCAGAAGCTCTCGACCACACCGAGGAAGTTGCCGCGGCGCTGAGGGGAGATGACCGTCATCACGTTCCAGTAGCGCGTCACGTCGCAGCTGCCGGTCGTCGTCGTGTAGTGGACCCACTCGATCTCCGGCTTGATCGCCCCGACCGTCTCGTAGAGCATCGCGTCGGCGCGCTCCGCCGCTCCCTGCATGTTCATGCCTGCCACTGCCCCTTCTCCGTCCTTGGTGCCGTCCGACAGCCCGCACCCGGCGAGCAGCGCGCCGGCCACGGCAATCGTGCAGGCCAGGCGAATGGTCCGTGTGATGCGCCTCATCGATGCTTCTCCCTCACGATGTTCTCAGGATGTCCGGCCACGATCGTTGCGATGTTGTCTGCCGACACCTGGTCCTTCTCCGGAGTGAAGTACTGGGAGTGGGCGTCGAACCCTCCGCCGTCGCGGATCATCCTGGGCCCGTCGTCGACCAGGAAGCGCTGTGCCCCGAAGGCCTCGCTCGCCGGGTCCTTGCCGAAGTAGACGTCGTCGTTGCCGATGTCGAAGAGGTCACGTCCGACCGCGACTCCCACCGGTCCTCCCAGCACCCAGCCGAGCGCCGCCTCGTCCTTCGAGGGCAGGTGGGTGACCGGGTCGTTGTCGGCGGCGCCGACGAACACATGGTCCTTGCCCACGCCGAGCTCGGTCGCCTTCTGCGCGTCCACGCCGGGGCTGCCGAGCAGGATCACATCGTCGACGCCCGGGATCCCGCCGGACTGCTTGGCGGCCGTGCCCACGGTGAGCGAGCCGTAGGAATGCCCGATCGCCGTCACGTGAGGGTCATGGTTCTCGTTCGTCGCCGAGAGGCCTGCCATGAACTGGTTGTAGGCCGGGGCGCCCCGCTGCGCGTCGCCCCTCGTCATCACGTCCACGTTCTGCGGCGCGTCGTAGCCCAGCCAGATGATCGAGGCGCTGGACGGGTCCACGCGCTGGGCACCGATGGCCGTGTCCTGGGCCCGCTTCATGGTGTCCTTGACGAACTCGTCGTTGAGCTTGGTACTGAGACCGGGGACGTACGCCGAGACGTTCTTGGAGGTGTCGGGGTTGCCGTACGAGACGATCGCGCGTCCGTTGCCCTCGTCTCCGATGCCCAGAAGGAACATGGGCGGGCGACTCGGCTCGTTCAGTTTGTCCTGGATCATGTGGAGGGCGTCGAGCTTGGTCTCCGCGTCGTCGCCGCCTCGGCGTGCCAGGTCGTCGATGAGGATCGGCAGGTAGTTGCGGTTCGCCTCGTCGCGGGAGACCGCCGGGATGCCGTCCAGGCCGCCGACCAGGTCCGGTGCGATCTCCAGGTACTCCTGGCGCTGTTCGTCGGTCAGGCCGTCCCACCACTTCTTGCGCTCGGCGGGGCTCTTGTCCTCCGGGACGCCTTCGCCGAGGTACATGCCGGCGGTGGAGCGGACGTCGGAGGTGTCCCGGGAGACGTCCTTCAGCGTGGCCTCGGTGACGTCGAGGCCCTTCTCCGCCTTCAGGCCGCTGAGGGTCTTCGCGTACCGGGCGTCTGTCTCCTGCGCGGACCGTACGGCCCGGGCGACACGGTCGGCCACGTCCTGCGCCTTCGCCGCGTTCGGGTTCAGCGGCTTGAAGCCCGAGTAGCCGGGGTACAGCGGCGACTGCCCCTGCGAGCCGAGGCCGGGCGGTTCCAGCGGGAGGCGGGAGCTGCCCTGGACCTTACTGCCCGGGGCCTCCTTCTTCGCTCCGGTCAGGTCCTCTACCTCGGCTGCCGGGTAGCTGACGGAACCGTCCTCGTGGACGGTGAAGTTCAGGGCGGCGGCGTCCGCGAGGGCCTGCTTCAACTGGTTCTGGGGCTCGGCGAGATCGCTGGCGAGCCCGTTGAGCGCCGTGCGGACGAGGCCGCACTCGGTGTGCAGGTACTGGAAGTTGCGGCTGAGGCGCTGGAGCCTGCCGAGGGCCGCCTCCGCCGACTCGCTCTCCTGGGTCTCGCGGAGCTTTGCGGACATCGCGCGGTCGACCCGTACGCGGTCGGAGTCCGAGCGGTCCGAGACCTCGTGCCACTTGTCGCCCGCCTCCGTGAACTCGGCGGTCTTGAGGTCGCGCAGCAGCTGCCAGGTGAGGGTTCCGGTCATCGCTTCTCATCCGCCTTGCCGCCGCCGTCGACGCCCTTGAAGGACGTCTCGATCGCGGTCTCCGTCTCGCCCATCTCCTTGGCGACCGTCAGCAAGCTTCCCTTGAGCTGCTCGCATTCGTCCCGCACCGCCTGAAGGCGTTCCTCCCAGGACGTCAGCACGCTCTTGAGGGCCGCGACGGAGCTGAGACCGGCCGCTCCCGCCTCGACGCCCTCGTGGCCGGGGCCGAGCGCCGACCGGCTCGTCTCCGTGCTGGTGCGCAGGTCGCCGGCAGTGCCGGAGGCGCTGGTCCAGGGGCCGTTGGTGTGATTGAGGCCTCCGGACCCACCCCCGCCGGTCCCGGATTCGGGGGCTGCCGAGGCGAGCCTCATCGCGGGCCCGCCGTCGGTCGGTCCGAACAGCTCCTGCCAGCGCTCCGAATAGGACACGGCTCCCCCGGTCTTCGTCTACCTATGCGTTCCGCTTCCGCGCCGCTCCGAGAGACTAACGCAGGTCACGCACGTGTGTGCGATCGGACAAGGGATTCCGAACCGGCAGTGGCCTTGCAGGGCGTAGGGGTGCTTTCAGGCCGTGCCATCTCAGCGCCGGATGGGCAGATGGGGGGTCTCGTCGGCGAGCGTGTCCACGCGCGTCCGGGCACGGCGCCGGTAGCCCTTCCAGACGTCCGCCACGCGCGTCACCGTGTCCCCGGACCTCAGCACTACGTCGGCGCCCGCTCGGTCGCGGGTCGGTGACCACCCGCGGAAGGTCGGATGCACCTCGGCGTCGGGGCAGCCGGCCGCGCCCGGGCGGTCCGCACGCACTGACTCTGATGCGCCGAGATACCCGGCGGGTCCGGGACCGTTCGGTTCGGACCCGCCAGGTACAGGCGATCGGTTGTCAGGCGGCGTACCGACGTACTGCCGCCCCGCGTCATGTGCGGGAGACGAGCAGGTCATTCACAGTGAGAGCGCGGCGACGAGGTCCCCGGGTGGGTGCCTCGTCGCTCGCATGTGACGTGCGGCAGCGGTGTCGCGGCTGCCGAGCTGGATCAGGCCGGCTCGTGCACCCAGGTGGAGGTCTGGCCGCCGCCGACCTTGGCCCGCCAGGAGAGGGAGATTCCGTCACGGATGCCGGTCTCGTTGGCGTACACGTCGCGCCAGGTCCCGTTGCCGTTGTGGTTTCCGAACGTCTTCGAGACTCCGGCGACGACGACCTCCACGTACGCGGTACGGCCGTCAGCCTCCGTGTCGCCGATGCCGAACATGTTCCGGGCCGGGTCGTAGTACACGTAGGCACCCTTGATGATGCGGGTGTCGGCGCTGGCCGAGGTCGCGACGGTCACCACGGTGACTGCGGCTGTGGCGACGGCGAGCAGAGCTAGCTTCTTTCGCATGTGTTCGTCTCTTTCGGCTGAGTTCCAGTGGTCCGGCAGGTGGTCTCCGCCGGTGTTCCCAGCTTTCGGACGGCTCGATTGTCCGTCCACAAAAGGCGGGGAACTCCCAGTTCAGCCGCGGACAATCGGCATTGTCCGGCGGACAGGGAGAGATTCATTGCTGTTTCGGTCGCTCTCCCTCGACGGATGAGCCGTGTGCAATCGGGCCATGGAACGTCAAGTTGTCCGACAACTGCTGGAAATCCCGGAGCAGCACCTGATCTGCTGGGACATCGACCGGAAAAGGGCGGACGGAATCCCGGGCGCCCTGCGGCATGGAGGGGCTTCACGGATGGGCAGGGCAGGGCGTCTGCAAAGTGAACCGAAAGGGGAGACCGTCCAGGCAAATGCACTGGCGGTGTTCCTGCGGAGCATGACGGAGGGACGTACGGTCCGGGAGTTGGCGAAGACGTATGGGGCGGGAAAGACCAGTTGGAGCGACTACCGCTCGGGATCGAAGATCATCCCCTTGGATCTCCTGAAACGGGTGATATTCGGCCGGGTCCGTGACGACAGGGGCCGCTCCGAATTGTGGACCCGCGCGAGGGGACTGCATGCCGCCGCCTGTGCGGCCGAGGAGGGCAGGGCGGGATCGGACGGCGGGAGGAAGGGCGCTCCGGAGACGTGGGAGATGCTCCAGCGCGCCCAGCGCCAGGCCGACGCCGAACTCGCCCAGTCCGAGGAGGCGTTACGCACCCTCCTGGGGTTGACCGTCAGGCTGCAGAAGGAACTCGACGACGCCCTCGCCCAGGCCGAGAGCGGGCCAGCCGTCAGCGCAGGACCCGCGCCGGAGGCGCCCCCGCACAAGGAGCGGCGGGGGGACGGGGCGTCCGCAGACCGTGATGCTCACGTGCCGGGGACGGAGCTCGTCCTCTGGACACCGGGTCCTCCCGCCCTGCGCGGCCTGGGGGACGCCG
This sequence comes from Streptomyces sp. MB09-01, assembly GCF_033794505.1. Classification (NCBI taxonomy): domain Bacteria; kingdom Bacillati; phylum Actinomycetota; class Actinomycetes; order Kitasatosporales; family Streptomycetaceae; genus Streptomyces; species Streptomyces sp. MB09-01. The sequence goes on from NZ_JARAYQ010000156.1 coordinate 15,026, forward strand.
TGGTACGGATCGGCGCCGAGGCAGAGGTCCGCATGCGGCAGATCAGCTGCCTGCGCGACGAGGTCCGACACCTCAGGGAGCCGTGTCCCACGCCTGTCAGTGGGGGCCTGGTGCGGCGGGAAGCCCACGTACCGGCGGGCTGGGAGCCCAGTAAGCTGCCGGCCCTCCCGCTGCGCTCCCGCATCCTCCGAGGCGCCCGCGATCCGCGACGGCTGCGGCGGGTGCTGCTGCTCACCGCGATCGTCCTGGCCCTCTCCGTACCTGCCACCTCCCTGGAGCAGCTCCGGCACTGGGCCTCGCCCTCCGTGGCCGAGCCGGTGACCACCTTCCTTCCCGAAGCCGGCTCTTGGCAGCCCTCGGCGGGTTCCCCGCCCGCGGCCGGACCTCCGGCGCCGGGGAGCGCACCGCCGCAGGGCTCTGCAGGCAACACCACCTCCCCACCGGCCTCCGCGTCCCCCTTTGCCGCGCCGTCCCCGTCCTCCTCCCCGGGCGTGCCGGGCCCCGGAGCGTCGAACGCGGCGCAGACCTCCCCCGGTGGGCCCGTCGACGTACCGGCCCCGACCGGCAGCGGCGTCTACGCGATAACGGAGGACGGCTCAGAGGTCGTCCAGTGGAGCGGCACCGACTGGGTGGGGATCGGCGGCCCGGCGGCAGAGCTCTACGCCGGCCCGGCCGGGGTTTTCGCCACCGACCCCGGGACCGGCGACCTGCGCGGCTACAGCGGCAAACCCGGCCGCTGGAGCACCGTCAGCGGCCGCGCGGCCGACTTCGCGATCAGCGGCCGGGACCTGTACCGGCTGGCCCAGGACCGCAGTGCCGTCCACCGATGGGACCGGGGCCGGGCCACCTGGACTCGGGTCGGAGGACCGGCGGGACGTCTCTACGGCGGGGGAGCCGGACTGTTCGCCACCGACCCGGTGGACGGCCGGATCTTCGCGTACGGGGGGAAGGGTGAAGCCTGGTCGTACGCGGGGACCGCGGGCGCCGACTTCGTCGTGACCGACCAGCATCTGTACGGGCTCAACCCCGATCGGAGCGCGGTGTTCCGATGGAGCGGCGAAGCGGGCGTGTGGAGCGCGGTCGGCGGGCCGGCGGCTGCCTTGTACGCGAGCTCCTCGGAGCTGTACGCCGCCAACGGGGCCGACAGCGGCATGTGGCGCTACCGTGCGGGCGCCTGGACCCGCGTCGGAGAGGCGGGAACGGCATTTGGCGCGCGCGGCGAGCGCCTGTACCGCCTGGACAAGGACCGCTCGGCGGTCTGGGAGCGGAACGGCGCGGCCTGGCAACGGATCGGCGGCCCCGTCCGCGCACTGGTCGTCGCCGGCTGACGCGGGCTCCGCGGCCGACGCCCGCGACGAGGTCGTCGTACTTCTGGAGGAAGCACTCCCCGCCCCGCCACGGCGTCGGCGCTGCGGACACATGGACGTATGGACACATGGATGTACGGACGTGTGGACGCATTAGAAGTCGCGCAGATAGGCCCCCTGGGGAGGACCGGAACTGTCAGTAGCGGCAGCGGTGATATGGCAGGGGGTTGCGGTCGGAGAACCAGAGTTCCTACAGGTCGGGAACGTGGCTGTCAGAGGTCACAAGGACAACGCCGAAGCCCTGGGAGGTCTACGAGGCCACTCGCTGCCGCTCGGGAAGCACAGCCGTTTCCTATAGGTTCGATCACATCCCGTTGGAGGACGGACCCAGACCTACGCGTGAGGAAGCTCGCATGGCATCCATCCACCGCACCACCATGACGCCCACCAAGCTGGAGCTGCTCACCGGCTGGCTGCCGAAGCAGAGCTGGTACGTGGGCGACGCAGAAACGCCGGAACTGGTTAAGACCGGTGGGTTCCGTTTGGACGATCCGGAGGGCGCGGTCGGGATCGAGTTCATGGTCGTGGTGGACGCCACCGCGCAGGAGCCGGTGGCGTATCTGGTGCCGATGGGCTACCGCGGTGCGGCGCTGGAGGGCGTCCCCGGCGAGACGCTGATCGGCACCTCCGAGCATGGGGTGCTCGGCACCCGGTGGATCTACGATGGCGTCCACGACCCGGTGGTGATGGCGCAGTTGCGCGCCCTCCTGCGCGGTGAGGCGATGCCGCAGCACCAGAGCAAGAGCGACACCCCTGACCCGACCGTCACCGTGCACGGAACTGTCCCTGACGACGGGCTTGACGTTCAGGTCAACCGCGTCCTGCGGCCGACGGAGGCCGCGCAGAGGTCATACGGACGCCTCGTCGCCGGGTGGACCTGGCCAAACGGAACGGCTGCACGGGGAGTACTCGCGGCCGTCGCGCGGCGGTAACAGGTCGCGCGGATACAGTAGGCGTGTGGTCATGGTCGGCGGTTCGGGCGTTCGTCCCAGCGGTGAGTTGTCCAGGACCGCCGGATCAGGCTGCGCACGGTGATGATTGTGTCGGCGAGGTCGAAGAAGGCATCAATGACAGTGCCGCGACGCTCGTAGCACTGGGTGAGACGGTGAAAGGCGTTCTGTCAGGCGTGAGTGCGTTCGACGTGCCAACGCCGACTGGCCTGATTGGGCGCCTGCTCTCCCTTGTGCGCGATGCGTCCGTGCAGGCCGCGTTCGCTGAGCAGAGCGCGGGTGGTGTCCGAGTCGTAGCCGGCGTCCACGGGCCCCATCGGCCAGCAGGCCCTTGCAGCCGGGCGACGCGGCCCGGCTGCCGCAGCGCGACGAGGAACGCGTTAGCGTCGTCATCGGCGACGCCGCCTCGGCCGCGGACGGCGAAGAGGCGGCTCGGGGCAGCCAGGCCCACATCTGTGCCCTGGGACCGGGCAAGGACCTCGCCACCCGCACCGCCGTCCCGTCCTGGAAGCCATGGCCGCGGCCGGCGTGGAGCGTCTCGTCTGACTCTCGGCCCTCGGGTCGGGCGACACCGCCCGGCGGCGATCCCTCTTCCAGGCCACGGCGTCGAAGCTGGTGATGGGCACGCTCATGGCGGACAAGGGCATCGCCGATGAGACCATCGCCCGCAGCGACCGCGCCTGGACCATCGCCCTTCCCGTGATGTTCGGCAACGGCCGGACCACGGCCGACTACGAGACGATCCCGCTGGACGGAACCTAAGGACGCGTCGGCGGGAGGATCAGCCGTACCGACGTCGCGGACTTCCTGCTCTCCGCCGCGACCAGCGACCTATGGGTCCGCCAGCGCGTCATCCTCACGCGCTGAGCCGTCCGAGCGGCCGGATCGCGCGGGCCGGAAGAAGGGCCAGTGCACCGTCGGCACTACCGCAGGACCGGGCGGTTGGAGGCCGCGTACTCGTCCGCGATGGTGAAGACGCTGGCACATCTCGGGCACTCGGCCTTGCCGAAGAGATGCGCGATTCCGTCGGCGAGTACGCCTTCCCCATCGCGGACCGTGATCTCGTGCATCCATCGGCCGACGCCCGAGAGCTTCCCGGCGGGCGCCGCCCGCAGGTCCCGTCGGTCCACGTCGCCCAGATTCCAGTCCCGGATCGCCGAGTAGCGCCCGTAGTCGCCGATGGCGATGGTCACCTTCACGGCACAGTGAGGGCAGGCCAGGTGGTAGAAGTCGTCCGTGAAGTCCCCCAGGACGTTGGCCCAGTGGTACTCCTCCTTGACCGCGAGCAGCGCACGGAAGGTCACCAGGTAATCGGCCGGCCGTGACTGTAGGTGGCGGTCCAGGAGGGCACCGAACTCGGCGATCACGTCGGCACTGACCGCCAGCAGATCGTCACCGCCGTGGTGGCCTGCCGCGCGCTCCATGATCTCTCCAGCCAGGTGCCGTGCCTTTGCGCTACCCGATGCGAGGCGCACCAGCCGGGGCAGGGCGGCGAAGCTGGCGGGCGACACCAGGTCACGCTCGAGGACCAGCCGGTCTCCCAGCTCCCTCCACGCCTCGGTGCCGTTCTCACGTTCCACGCGTTCCAGGAGCTCGGGAACGTGATCGACGTCAAAGCGACAGTCGTACATCTGTGCCCAGTTCACCACCCAAAGAGCCTCACCGACTGCGGTCCCCACCGCAGTCGCCTTCAGCGGTCACGTCGGCGGGCCAGATGCCATGCTCGATGAAGTACGCCACGGCATGGCCGGCGACGTCGAAGGCGACAGTGTCCCGGTCGGCGTAGCTGTCGGCCTGCCCGTTCGACAGCAGATAGCCACCAGAGGAGCCTTCGCCGCGCGGATCGACGAGATGCTCACCAGGGTCGCCTTCCCCCTCCATCAACACGACCATCGCGCGTTCGCCGTTGGTGACAACGGCCAAGAGCTGCCCCTCGTCGTTCTCGAACCACGTCTCCTGGTTCGCCCAGTCCCACCGATGCCGAAGCAGATGCCGAGCTTCCTCACCGGAGTAGGCATGACCAACAGAGCCTTTCAGGCGCCAGCGGTTAGTAGTGGCCAAGGGGTGCCGCCTCGATCTCGCGTCTCCGAACAGCCAGGGTAAGTGGGCGATACCAACGCCGGGACATCGTCTGAAGTGTTCCCCATGTCCTGCACCAGGAGTCCTCGTACCGCGCCACGGCGCCGGCCGCACCTGCCTCCAGGAGTTCTGAGAGGACGTCACGGGCTTCTGCGCTCTCGCGCACGTGAACGCAACCGCGGGGTGAGCTCCGGATGCCGTGCTGGCGGGCTCGCCGCACTCTGGGTGTATGGCGGACCAGACAGAGATCGTGGTCCACCCTGTGTCGGCGCAGGGTGGGCGCAAGGTCACGGTGCACGCGCTCGGCGTGGATGCGGATCTTGGTCGGGCGTTCACGCCCGAGGACGTGTCGGAGTTCCTGCGCCGGGCCGGCCTGGAGGGTGTGGAGCTGTCCGAGGACGGGCCGATCCGGTGGGAGGGGGGCGGCCCCCAGGTGTGGACCAGCGACATCTGACGAGGCCGGGCACCAAGGAATCGGCTGCTCCCGAACCGGGCCCCGGCGCACCGCCGGATCGATGCCGTCGAACGTCACCTTGTGCGCGTTACTGCTGGTCAGAGGCTCGCCAGCGTTCTGCATGTACGGCTCGAGAACGCGCTGCAGATTCTCCTCGAGCGGGTAGTGCCCGCGAACGCCAGACCCCGGGCCCCCTCCCAGCGTTCGTCCCGATCACTCTGGACGTATCCGGGCGAGTGGGTGGCGCCCGACTCAGAGCCCGGCACGGACGGCGCCGTGACCGGGGCGGGCGCGAATCCCGTGCCTGGGAGAGAGACAAGGGCGGGGTGCTCCGGCATCCCGGTGCCCCCGACGTGACGCCGTCCTCCCTGCGGAACCGGCCCCGGTGTCCGGCGGGAGTCCGGGGCTGGTTCCACGGGTGCGCTGGGTTGAGAGTGGCGATCGCCCCCGGGCAGGGGGCCTGTCACGTGCCTGTGACAGTCGGCGGACGGCGTCGTGAAGTGCGGGGGTCAGTCTTTTAGCAGAGGGACAAACAAGACATTTCACCACCGCGATCGTCCTTCGAAACCTCCCCCTACCCCCCTTTACTGGAGTACTTCTCATGGCTCGCACCTCCCGGAAGCAGCGTTTCTCGATGTTCGCCGTCTCGGCCGTGATGGTCGGGGGAGGCGTGCT
>NZ_JARAYQ010000157.1:0-13686 GCF_033794505.1 Streptomyces sp. MB09-01
TGTTTATAAGAAACAGCCCTGTCAGCACCCTCTCCCCGCCCACCGACAGCAGGCCGTGCCCAGCAAGGGGGCGGGGCGCGGGTGCTGACAGGGCGTCCGGCCCCGGGCGGGAGCGGCTGTTCCAGAGGTCTGGAACAGCGCCCGATGGGGCTGAATGTCTGGTTTCGGGTGGCTGTGGTCCGTCTGTCCGGGTGGACCAGGATGATCTGCAGTAACTTTCTGTCACGGCCTGTAGCTGTCGGTTGTGTGTGCTGCTCCGTGGTGACGGCCTCAGGGATGGATTCGATCGAGGAGAAGGAGACACCGTGAGCAAGGCCCGGACCACTGCTCCGTCTGACCTTCGCGCGGACATCAGGTACCGCGATGACGGCAAGTACACGATGTACGGGATCAGCCTGCGCTGGCAGATCGGGGAAAACGCCCCCGATCATGAGGCCTGGCCCCCACCGGCGGACTGGAACGAGGGCAACGCGCCCTACCCGCACCTGTACGAGGTATGGCTCGACGACGAGCTGCGGCAGACGGTCTTCCTCCACTGGTCCTCATGGAACTGGATGCAGTCCAACTCCCACTGGGTCGACCTGGGGGACCAGGAGCCGACAGGACAGCTCCACGTCAAGATCCGCGCCAAGGTGGATGGCGAGTTCACGCCGTTCACCAACGTGGTCGCCATCGGCTCGGAGCGGGTCGGCCTGGAGAAGTGGGCGGTGCGCCTGCCCCGCGAGAAGGCCGAGAAGGCGCCCGGGGCCGTCCTGGATCCGCGGCACGGCACGGCCAACCATCCGCGCAGCCGGGCCGGCGCCGCGATCCGGGACCTGGACCCCTCACGGATCTGCGTCGAGGCGCGCCGCGTCAACACCAGTACCGAATGGGCTGAAGTGGTGCCGGGGGCTGACAGGATGCTCGCCGACTATCCGTGGAACGATGCGCAGAAGTACCTCGAGTACCGCAAGTTCTTCGAAGGGAACACCCTTGCCTCCGCGGGGAACCCGGTGTTCCGCGGTCTGGATCTGGCCCCGGACGACGCGCTCGGGGACTGGCCCGTGACGGAGCTGGACACCTCGGCTCCCACCCAGACCTTCACCTACGACTACATGGCGTATCACCAGGGTGAGAGCTGGTCCCACCGGTGGTTCATCACCCGCCCCAGCTGGGATCCCTCCGAAGGTCTGAGCTGGCAGGACCTGGAGCCGATTCCGTTCCTGGTCGAGGTGCACGGTGCGCCCCGGGAAGAGGAATCCACCAGCTGGGAGTTCGCCTCATTCCCACGCCGGACCGGGCGGGCGGCGATCGTGGACATCTGGGGCGGCCACGGAGGACCGGACACCCCGAACGGTGAGAACGGCGGCATGACCGGCGAGTTCTTCCTGTCCGTGTCCGACGTGCTCCTGCGGTAGACGAGCCACCGCATCGCCCGGGATCGACCGCCTCCTCCCAGGCGGTCGATCCCCGGCGGTCGGTCCCGGACGGGAGCGCGCTACCCGGCCCAGTCGACGCCCAGCTCGGCGAGGGCTGCGCGCTGTGCCTGGTCGAGTTTCTCGCGTCTGCTCTTGGTGTTGCTCAGCCAGATTCCGAGCCTCACGGCGTGCTCCTCGCCGTCGATGACCACGGCCTCTACGTGGCTCCTGGGGGCCGTCACAGTCCCCGTACGTGCGATGTACTGCTGGAGGGCATGGATGCCTTTCTGGAACGCCTCCCCGCCCGTACGCGGCCCGGTGGCCTTCGCCGGGGCACGGCGGGCCTGTGGGGCCTTGGTCACGCCGAGCGTGGCGAGCCGCCGCTGCTGCTCCTCGTTCAGCCGGTCCCAGTTCCGCCGCTGGGTGGCGAGCCACCGTCCGACGTCCTCGCCGTGCCGGGTGACACCGGGGACGACGCCGGTCAGGCGGGCGCCTTCTGCCAGGAGCTGGGCGAGGTAGGCGTAGTGCCGCTGCCAGTCGACCGTCCACCCCAGCGTCCCCGGGTTCCAGTCGAGGTCGATCGCGGCCAGCCGCGCGGCCCGCCGCTCCGCCCGGCCCCGGTCCTTGCCCAGCCCGCCGGGGCGGCGGACGTTCGTGAGGTACTGCCCGATCGCGATGTCCAGGATGGTGGCGCCCCGGGGAGCCGCGAGGGTCCCGTGCAGCTCGTAGTAGGCCCGCGCCGCGCCGAGGTTCTGTTCGAAGCCGGCGTCGGCGGTGTCCCACACGATCCCCAGCTCCTCCAGCTCGGCCGCCCGCTCGCCGGTCATGGCCCCGGCCCGGAACGTGCGCCGCTGATCCGACAGCCACCGCCCGAGCGGGAACGCCTCCTCGGACTCCACGTGCTCGTAGGGGACGTCGAGGTGCCCCTCACGCTGCCGGTAGCGGTAGGCGGCCTCCGCGCCGCGACGCCAGTCCTGCCGCTCGGTGTTGATCACCTGGTAGCTGATCCACTTCGCGATCAGCGCCGGGTCCCGCGGGGCCGCGAACCGGAGCAGCAGCCGTGACTCCTCCTCGCCCTCCTCCGGCGCCTTCCCGACCGGCCGAGACGGGTCCACGACCCTTTTCTGGTTCTCCTGTGGAATTGCGAGCATTTCCACAGCCTCTTCATCATGCGCCCGCAGACCCTTTATTTGGGGGCGGGTTGGGTGTGAGGGATGTTTGTTCTGGTTGTCACCTGCGGGAATGTTTGCGTGACGATCCTGGGGTGATGGTGGGGGAGTGGTGATCACGTTCGGCACGTGGGCCCTGACATCACGATCCCTACGACGGGCACCGGTCAGGCTGTCGTAGGCACAACCCTGCGCGTCCTGTCCTGACCGCGTTCCGGGAACCGGGCGGGGGTGCCTCAGCCGCAGTCGGACACCGAGCAGAGCTCGACGTTGACGATGCCGGGCAGCCGTGCGATCTCCTCCCTCAGGGCCGTGCGCTCCGTCCCGGACAGCCCCTCGCGGAAGCGGACCTCCAGGTAGGAGCCCTCGTCGGACGATGATCCCGTCACGAACGTAGCCCCGAGCGGCTCCAGCCGCTCCTGGGCGTCCCCGAGGTTGCTCCTGAACGAGTCGGGGCTTGTTCGGGCGTCCCCGAGCGGCATGAACCAGCCCGGGCTGGTCTCGGCCCGGTAGGTGTGGGGCTCGGCCAGGGCGGGACCGACGTACGACTGCCAGGCGAAGATGACGCAGCCCACCAGCCCCATCGCCGTCACCACGACGCCGCCGCCGGCCATCACCTTGACGACGACCGGTCGACGACGGAGCGGATCGGCGAACACGGCGAACAGGAGGAGCATGGCCGAGGGCCAGAACAGGAACATCCCTGCCAGGACGGCCAACACCCCCCACCCGAGGAGTAGGAGCCCGACGGTCGCGCACGCGCGGCCGAAGCCCTTCGGTTCACGCCAGAACATGAGCGGAACGGCCACCACCAGGCCCGTCATGACGAAGAGTCCGCCGATGTACTGCTGCAACCCCCAGGCCACGACGGGCGCCGCGACAACGATGGCAGCCACGGCCAACCCCAATTGCAGCCGGTGGACGCGCACAGCAGCGTCCCGGTCCTGTGTGGCCTTCACGATCGCCCCCGAAAGAATTGAACACATTCAACTGAACGCGTTCAATCTATCAACTCCGGCAAGCAGGTACCAGTACTCGGCAGGTTCTCGCGCGGCCGAGGACGGGGGTGCGGATTCCACTCGGCGCGCCGCCCGCTGCGCCGACACAGCGCTCAGGAGCCAGGCGTTGACGCCGGCGCTGCCGAAGGTCGGCTGCAGCAGGCCGACGGGGTTCTCTCGGCCCGCAGGCCGGGTGTGGTACGCCGTAGTCGCCAGGTGGGCGGGGCGGCCGTCCGCGGGCATTCGCGACACGGCCTCACGGTTCGCCGAGTACGGCGACGCCGCGGTACCGGTGTGGGGGTGGCGCCCGGCGACGGGACCCCCTGCGCCGATCCGCCCCGACGCGTCGTCACAAGGCCCATCGCGGTCGAGTCGGCCGGCCGCGACGGACGACGAGGAGGCCGCCCCGCACAACGGCGGTGGCCGGCTCAAGGCCCAAAGGGCTCGGCGCCGTTGCGGGCGCTGCCCCCGTCCCGGGCCGAGCGGTAGGCGCGAAGAGGCGGTGCGGGACATCGACGCGCGCTGCTCTACCGTGCTGATGAGTCGGTTAGGTCTGGTCTCCTGCATCCGCCCGAACTTCCGCGGCCCGGCCACATCGTTCGAAGAGCGATGCAGAGGGGATGCGGTTTACGTGTGTCGCTGGTCGTGGGTCTTTGACGGAGCCTCGCGGTGTGCCGGGTGAGGGCGTCGATGTGGGCGGCGAGGTCGTCCTTGGCGCCGGTCAGGATCAGCAGGTGCTCGACGATGTGTCAGAGGCCTTCACAACGGACCTGATGAAGGATCAGCTGCCCGAGGGAAGCCAGGCACACGACTACGCCAGAGTGACCTCGCCTCCGCTGGAGGTACTCGGGAAGGCAGATGAGAACCACCGGAAGCTGGACGACTGGACGAATGACTTCGTCGACCGGACGAACGCCGGAATCATCATCGGCGGCCTTGTCACCACCGACTCGGCCGGACAGATCGGACTCCGGCCAGCTGTCTACGTGCGGGCCGCACAAGTGGCCGACGTACCCGAACTCGCCGGGTGGTACCTCAGCGGCCAGGTCCGACTCGATCAGGATTGGAGTTCCGATACGGGCCGGAGACACGTGATTGCCGAGCTGACCCGCCGCACTCAGGGGCTGGCCGGCTTCACGCACGCTCGCGATCTCTGGCGCAACGGCAAGGTTGCCGACGCCAGGCGGGCGCTGGACAAGCTCCTGCCATCAGGCGCGGGCGGGGCGGTTCGGGAGGACGGTGCCGAGTTCGTTACCACCGACCTGGTCCGACTGTTCCATGGTCACTCCCTCGAGCAGGGTCGATGGGGCGCCCATCGACCCAACGGAAGTCGCACTTCGAAGCAGCTCGCGCCGACTACCAGGCCATCGACCCGAACGGCCGGATCGGACTGCGCGCACGCCTCAGCCTGGCCGGTGTTCAGTACCGGATGGCAGTCGGCTCGTCGACGGGCTGTCAACCAGGGACGGTGGATTCCCAGGCGCTGACCGCTTCCTCCGCTGAATTGCGGCAGCTCGCGGCCGACAGCCGCTTCTCCGAAGTCGGGCAACTGCGGGCGGCTGTGAGCCTGGCCCAGGTGGAGCAGTGCAGGGTAGCAGCGGGGCTCATCCCCGATGACGGAACGATCGATCGGGCTGTGCAGCGGGTCCGCTCCGCCAAAGGGGATGGCGCAGTCAAGGAGCTGCAGGCGTTGGCCGCCTCGGTTGCAGCGGTGCAGGCCCTCAAACGTGGGGACTTGGCCGAGTGCGGTCAGCCGGGCCTGCTGCTCGGGCAGGACCGGTTCGCCGGCGCGCAGGGCCTTGCGCTGCTGGTGCATCCACCGCCCGAGCGGGAAGTCCTTCGTGACGCCGACCTCGGTCTCGGTGTCGTACGGGACGGCGTACAGGCCGGTGACCTCGTTCTCGGCCCGCCACCGCAGCAGGGCCTGGTAGCCCTCCAGCCACACCAGGCTGTCGGGCCGGTAGACCCGGGTGCGCAGGAACGCGAACGCGGCGATCGTGGCCGCGTCGCGCGGGCTGGAGAAGTGGAGCAGGGCCGACTCTGCGGCGGCGCCGGCGCCGTCTCCTGATCCTCGCCCTCGCCGCCGGCCCCGACGATCCGCCCGTCTTCGTCGCGCCGGACGATCACCGACTTCCAGGGGGCCTTCGCGACTCCCTGACGGCCCGCTGCCTACTGTGTCGCGTCGGCGGCGCGGCTGAAGCGCTGGTACTCCGAGTCGCCGGGCGGGATGAGGCCGGCGCGGACCATGGCGGTGCCCAGTTCCAGTTCGCGGTCCGGGTCTTCGCATTCCAGGCCGGACTGGATGATCTGCGCGACCATCTCGGTGGTTCCGGCCAGGAAGATCGATCCGCTGTCGACTTGGTAGAACCACGCCTCGTAGAGGGGCGATCCGTCGGAGACCACGTCCCAGAGTTCGACGCAGTACAGCACCTCGTCGTCGGGGGTGCCCGGGGTCAGGCGGCGCTCGGCCGGGCGGTCCTCGCCGTCGTAGGCCTGTCCGCACAGCCGGAGCTGTTCGACTTGGACGGGAGCGAGCTGCGCGACCGACGTGATGTGGCGCTTGTGGGTGAAATCAGCCATGGGTGCGGACGTTAGCAGGAGGATGGCGGGCGTGCTTCCGAGGGACCGTATCGGAAGCACCGCCCGCCGCTTGTTCACCGCCGTCATGGGTGATGCCATCGCAAGATCACCGCCGTTTGTGGCTGGTGACGATCCTGCTGGCCAATTGCGTTGCTGGTCGGTTGTGATGCTCGTTGGCCGTGCAGCGGTCGCGTTTTCCATCCCAGGCCGCAGGGGGTGTGGGGTGTCGATGCATGCGCGGCCGTGGCCGCAGGTGCCGGAAGCGACCGGGCGGGCGGCTCGGGCCGCAGCGGCGAGCGGACCGTATCCGTTGGCGATGAGGGTCCGTGACGAGCTCGGTGAGCTGTTCTCGGACGCCGAGTTCGCCCAGGCATTCGGGGTGCGGGGGCGGCGGGGCTGGTCGCCGGGGCAGTTGGCGCTGGTGACGGTGCTGCAGTTCGCCGAGAACCTCACCGACCGGGCCGCGGCGCATCGCGTGCGGTTCGGGATGGACGTCAAGTACGCACTGGGCATGGAGCTGGACGATCCCGGGTTCGACGCCTCGGTGCTATCCGAGTTCCGAGCCCGCCTGGTGAAGGCGGGCGGGCGGCAGCGGACCGACTCCACTCGGCTGCTGGCGGCGTGCGGGACCGTCCGAGGGAACTGATCATCCCAGGTGGTCCCTTCACACCACCCAGGCGCCGGTGCAGCGGCATCCGGAGGCCGTCCCGTCGGAGTCCGAGGACGCCGTGCGGCTTTTCGCTCAGGCCGGGCGGGAGGCTTCGGCACCGGCGACGGCCGCCGGGTGCGCGACCGAAACGACGGGGTGGACACCGACCAGAGGGTCCGCCGAAGCGTGGGCGTCCGCCAGGGCGGCGGCCACCGCGTCCACGAGCGGGTCGGGGGCGTCTGCGCGGCGGGCCAGCACCAGGCGGCTCGGCGGATGGCCGTCAACCGGGACGAACGCGAGGCCAGGGCGCGCGTGCCGGCGCGCGGCGCCGGCCGGAAGTATCCCGGTTACCCCGTCCCACACCACCGCGTGCAGGCATTCCTCGACGGACGCCACCACCGGGCCGGGAGTGTCCTCGTCAGCGGCGAGCCAGTACGCGCGCCACCGCGCGTCCGTCCCGGCCGGCAGCCGGAAGCGCGGCCTCCCCGCGAGTTCCCGCACGTGCAACCGCGACCGCGCGGCGAGTGCGTCGTCCGCGGGTAGCGCCGCCACCAGAGGCTCGACGCCGAGCTGACGTACAGTCAGTCCCGAAGTGTCGAAGGGGAGACGGGTCAGTGCCAGGTCGGCCCGACGCTCGCGCAGCCCGCCCGTCGGATCGGTCACGGGCGCCTCGTGCAGCCTCAGACGCAGTCCGGGATGGGTGTCGCGCAGTACCGCGAGCGCCGCGGGGCAGGAGTCCAGGCCGGCGCCGGCGACGGCGCCCAGGACGACCTCGCGTACGGACTCCGCGGCCCGCACCCGCTCGCGGGCGCGCTCGGCCCGGGCCAGCAGGTCGCGGGCCTCCGGGAGCAGGACCTTTCCTGCCGCCGTCAGGCGCGCACCGGTCGGGATCCGGTCGAACAGACGGCACCCCAGGTCCGCCTCCAGATCGCGGACCCGGCGGCTGAGGGGCGGCTGGGCGAGGTGGAGTCGCACGGCGGCGCGGCCGAAGTGGCCCTCCTCCGCGACCGCGACGAAACAGCGCAACGCCCTCAAGTCCATGACCGGCCACGATACCGACAACGGCACCGCCCCCGCGGAACCGGTCTTGGACGCGGGGGCGGGGTCCGGGATGAGGTGGAGACGTCCCACCCCCATCGACTTCCCGAGGAGTATCATGTACGCGCACCCCGACGACCTCCACCGCGCCCGCTCCGTGGGCGCCGCCGCGGCGCCCGAGTTCGCGGCCTGGCTCGCCCTCCAGAACGCGGTCGACCGCGAGGACGGCGCCGTCCCCCGCCGTTACCGCGAGCTGATCTCCGTGGCCGTGGCCCTCGTCACCCAGTGCGCGTACTGCCTCGACGTCCACACCGCGGCCGCCCGCAGGCACGGCGTCACCGCCGAGGAACTCGCCGAGACCGCGTTCGTCACCGCCTCGGTCCGGGCCGGCGGAACCCTCGCCCATGCCCTCCTCGCCGACCGCCTCTACGAACAGCACAGCCACCACGACCCGTCCTCCACCTCCGCGAGCGCGACCACCCCCTCCGGCTGACGGCCCACCGGGCCGGCCCTCCGGCAACGGGACCAGCATTCCGGCGAGGCAGCCGTGGCCGGTGCCGGGAGGTAAGGGGTCAGAGGTCTTCCGCGTCGGAGCCGCCGGGGTGTTCCGCCTGCCGGGGGAAGAGGGCGTTCTCAAAGGCATCCAGCCCGAAGAGGGCGTGCTCGGCGGTGTGTGCCGACCTCGGTTGCCCAGGCGCAGACGACCCCCTCGCCCGGCTGGCCCTGCCGGCCGCGCCGACCGACAGCGACCGCAAGGTGGAGGTCGGCGGCGCGAGAACAGAGTGACACTGCTGTCCACGGCCTCCGACGTCCGCCTGGGACGGCCTTGCCCACCCGGGCCGGAAGCGCTCCGGCCGGGCGGCATCGGTCACGGCCACCCCGGTCTTCCCGGCGAGGGCCCGGCTGACCGATGGCGGGTGACCGATGTCCGCTGGTGCCCTGTCGTTCGCGCACTCCGTCGCCGTCGCGCGGCACCACACCTGCTGGCTCGCGTGGCAAGAGCTCACGGACCCGGTCACCTGTGGATACACCGGCCCCTCGGTCCGGCACCGACCGCGACCACCTCGACCCGTGGCTGCTCCAGCTGCGGGGCTCCTCCGCCCCGTTCGCGGGCTGCACGAAGGGGAACACCAGATTGGCCACCGCATGCCCGGCACCGTGCCCAGCGCATGGCGCCACACCGAAGACGGAGGCCCGTTGCCCAGGACGCTGGGCAGAGACCCGCGTCAGCACCACAGCCACCCCGACGAGCGCGAGAAGTACGCCAAATGGCCCTCTCTGGCCATCGAACGAGAACAGCTGCCAAGTGGGCGCGTGCGGCCTCGAGGTCGTGGATCGTGATTGTTCTGGGGACGTCCGTCGCGGCGACTGGCTGCGCGGCTTCCGAGACGGACGCCAAGACGCCCTCCGAACTGAAAGGGCCGCAGGTCGCCGTTCTGGCTGTCGCCCGTAGCCACGTTGAGGCGGCCAGCCGTAACGACTGGGAGAAGTTCTGCTCGCAAGAGTCCCAGCGCCATCGGTCTGGGTCCATCGAAGAGTGCGTCGCCACATACCATGGGCTGCCGGGCCAACCCTCGACGGACGCGCAGCGTCCCGTGGCGGCGCCGGTCACGGCCACGGACGTTGTAGAGGTGCCGGCCGTCGGGGTGCACCCTGCCGGGTACGGCGTCCTGGTCACGAACTCCTATACGTATCCAGGGCTACCGGGCAAGCCTGCGCAAACCTCTCGGCGTGCTCTGCGCCTGATCTATGAGAACGGGTCTTGGGTCGTCGACCAGGTCGAGAATGTGGACAGCCTGGAGGATGAACCAGACGCTGCCACGTTGGTCCGTGCCGTCCTGGCAGAGGGATAGCTGGGGCCCAGCAGTCGCCGACGGACGAGACTGCCAGTGCCACCAGCACCGGCCCCCGGCCGTCTGATCTTCTCGTCCCCATGCTCTGGCCCCGCCGAAGGCGAGGCCAGAGCCCTTCCCTGCGGATGCGACGAATGCGGCGTCGTGGTCAAGCGGCTGTCTTCTGCCGGGCGACGGCCTGGACGCGTTCGCCGAGTTGACGCACCGCTCGCGTACCGGGCTGTGCCTTGACGTGGGCGCGCAGGGCGGCGAAGTGCTCGTCGCCCCGCGCGGTGGACAGGGTGGCGTAGTCGTCGAGGAAGGTGTCCCAGGTGGCGCAGGCGGCTTCGACGTGGCCGAGCTGCCATTGTCGGGTGGCCAGGACGCCGTTGGCATGGACGCGGCCCTGTCGCTCGTTCGCGGGCCGGGCCCGGTTCGAGCGGTGCATGGCCTGGATGGATCCGGGGAGGTCGCCGAGTTCGGCGAGGACGTGGGAGACGTGGAACTCGTACGCGGCCCGGTCGTAGCCTCCGACCGCGTCGTTGCGGCCGTCCGCGCGCGAGAGCGCGTCCTCTGTCTCCCGGAGCCGGGCGAAGGCCAGCCGCCGGTCCTTGACCATGGCCGCCCCGTGGGCCTGTTGGCCGCGCAGGAAGGCGACCAGGCGGGGACCGGCCGATGGGGCTGCCTCGGCCGCCGAGTCGGCGAGCTCCAGGGCCTTGGGCCCGTGTCCGAGGTTGGAGGCCTGTAGCGCCATTCCGCGCAGGGTCCGGCAGTAGGTGACGTGGTCTTGGGCGTCGCCCGCGAGGCCGAGGGCCTGGACGAAGTACCGCTGGCCGAGGCTGTGGGCCCGCTCGTACATTGCCATCCACCCGGTGAGGTAGACGAGATCGGCGGCCGCGGCGAGCATCTGCTCCCGCACCTGCGGCGTGGCGTCGGCGGTGATCCATGGCATCACGGTGTTGGCGAGGAATGCGGCGGCCATCGGGCGGGCGTGGCCGCCGCCGAGCTCGTCGAGGATGCCGGCGATGTGGTCCGTCATCCGCTGGACCGTCTCGACCTCGCCCGCGCCGACCCGGACGGTGCGCCGGCCTTGGCGTCCTGGTTGGCCGACTCCAGCCGGTCGCCGAGGTCGGAGTACACCGGCACCATCATGGCCGCCGAGTAGAGGCCGGCGCTCAGCACGCGCCGCCGTGATGGGTCCATGTCGCCCCTAACGAGGTCGGACAGGTCACCGACCGTGTCCGCGGTGATGCCGGGGAACCCGGCCTCTGCGCACGTTATCGGGCGGCCGATACGGCGCGAGAGCGCTTCGGTGATGACCTGCGGGACGCCCTCGCGGGGCATCGTGCCCTTGAGCCAGTACGTGACGGTGCTCGCCGAGTAGGACAGCTCCATCCCGGCTTCGGCGCCGGTCCGGTTCACCGCCCGCGCGAGCTGCCCGTTTCCCCAGCCGGCTTCGGCCATCAGGCCGGCGAGCGATCTGTTCGGTGCGCGTCCCATCATCCAGCTCCCTGGCATTCAACGCGTTCAACGAGGCACCCAGTCTGGCGTGTTCTCCCACGGGGTGTACCCCCGTTGAATGAGTACCAGCCACCCGGCGCCGAGACCGCGAATCCCCTGGGCTTCCCCGGGGTGGACGGTGCCGGGTGGCCCCACCGTGGCGGCCGGTCCCCCTTGAATATCCCCCCTTCGGCGACCGGTCGCCGACGATCCAGGAGGTGAGCGGCGATGACACGGATCGGATCCTTTGGCCACGAGAACCACAAGTGGATCGGCAAGACCGTCGGCGACAACGCCAGCGGCACCGAGGGCGAGCTCACCGCCGTGGTCCACGAGGAGAAACGCGATCACCTCGGCCGGGTCACCGGTGTCCGGCTCGCCTACATCAAGAAGACGGACGGGCGCGAGCTCCCGACAGCCGCGGCGAACATCGAGCTCGTCCGTCTGACCTGACCGCACCACTCGATCGAGAGGGGCACACATGACCGCCGTACGGGCCGAGCTGGGCAGGTTCCTGGCCCTGGCCGGGTACCGCTTCAACGCCGGGGAATCCGCACCGGAAATGTTCTCCGGAGCGATCGACGCCGAATGGCACGAGCTCGCCGAGAGCCCCGAGTTCGTCGCGTTCAGCATCGAGCACGCCGGTGCCGTCGCCCGGCACGTCGAGGGCCGTGGCGAGGGCTACATCAGCTGGGTGTCCGCGTACGAGGAGTCCTACGGGCCGCTGCCCGAGCTGTGGTTCACCGACGAGAACGGCAAGGTCGACAGGGCCGCCCTCACCGCGTACCAGGAGACCGGCAAGGTGTGGGCGTCGTGGAACTGCGGTCCGGACTTCACCGCCGACACAGCAGCGCCGACACCGAGTGACCAGTCCTGCGCCCATGGAGCCCCTGCCACTGCCGGCCGGGGCTCTGCGCGTCATAAGGCAGCGCACCACCACCGCCACGGCCCCCGCATACGTGCAGGCGACCACCGCCCACTGCCCCTACCTGTCGCCCTCGATCCGGCACGGCCTGACCCACATCCCGGTGTGACGATCAGGGACAGAGGGCGGCAGCGTCCGTCCGCGCTCAGGTGGAGTTTGGTGGTGAACCCGCCGCGCGAGCGGCCCAGGCCCTCACCTCCCGCACCACCTTCCACCAGGCGGGCGACGAGGCTCTGCCACGGCGTTTCGCCCTGGTGTTCTGCCGCTGCGCCCCCCTTTGAGGTGGGAGCCGGCGGTGGTTCCGTGCGGGCGCCGGCAGCGTGCTGATGTGTCCGCACGATGGTGGAGTCGACCGAGACGTCCCAGTCGATCTCACCGGCCGCGTCGGCCTCGGCCTGGACCTGCTGGAGCAGGCGTTCCCAGGTTCCGTCGGCCGACCACAGCCGGTGGCGTTCGTAGACGGTCTTCCACGGCCCGAACCGCTCGGGCAGGTCACGCCACTGCACTCCGGTCCGTACCCGGTGCAGAATCCCGTCGATCGCCTGGCGGTGGTCCCGCCACCTGCCGCAACGCCTGTTGCTGACAGGCAGGAACGGCCTCAACCGTTCCCACTCGGCATCACTCAGATCACCCCGCCCCATGCCCGGAACAACGAGCAGCCCAGATGGGAGTACCGGCGTTTACGCTCGGGGCATGGACCGCTACGAGAAGACGGCGCATCTGGAGTGGTGGGCCAACCCATCCACCTGCGGGGCTCGAATCCCGATCTGAGCGACGACCACCGCCAACACAGGCGAGTGGGAGGCAGTGTTCTCGCCCTCTCCCGACCACAGCGTCCGCGAGAACCTGAAACAGCTCATCGACTCGGACCCCTGCTTCACCCTTCGCTTTGACACCTCAGCCGTCGAAGGCCAGGCAGAAGACTTCGGCGGCGTCGATCACCTTCGGCTGACTGTCATCCCCGAACCGTAAAGCCGAGCAGCCCGACATGATCGGCCGGACCAGTCCTAGATGTCGCCGGCGACGATGGAGTGTGCGGCGTCGCCGATCTTGGCCCAGGAGATTCCCCAGCCGCGATAGCGGTACACGGCGTCCTTGGTCGGGGTGAGCCGGTAGACGCTGTCGGTGGCGACGGCGAACGCGGAGCCAGCGACTCCGATGAGTCTCCAGGTGTCGGCTATGTCGAGGTAGGCCCTCAGATCGCCGGTGCTGGTACTCGTGGAGACGAGCCCTCGGCCCCACTCCCCGGCGTAGATCTGGCCCGCGGGGCCACCGATCTTGGTCCAGGAGGTTCCCATGCCGGTGTACTGGTACACGGCGTCCTTGTTCGGGGTCAGTGCGTAGACGGTGTCGGTGCCGACGGCGAAGGAGGCGCCTGCGCCCCCGATGTGTTCCCACAGGTTGGGGGTGCCGAGGTAGCGGTACAGGTCTCCGGAGCTGGGGTTGGTGGCGACGAGTCCCCAGCCGCCGGCGTAGATCTGACCTGCGGCGTCGCCGATCCTGGTCCAGGAGGTTCCCATGCCGGTGTACTGGTACACGGCGTCCTTGTTCGGGGTCAGTGCGTAGACGGTGTCGGTGCCGACGGCGAAGGAGGCGCC
>NZ_JARAYQ010000157.1:13780-20290 GCF_033794505.1 Streptomyces sp. MB09-01
GTTGGGGGTGCCGAGGTAGCGGTACAGGTCTCCGGAGCTGGGGTTGGTGGCGACGAGTCCCCAGCCGCCGGCGTAGATCTGACCTGCGGCGTCGCCGATCCTGGTCCAGGAGGTTCCCGAGCCGTCGTACCGGTACACGGCATCCTTCATCGGAGTCAGTGCGCAGATGTTCTTGGCCCTCTTCGTCCGGGCTCTTATCACCTGAAGGCACACCTGGCAGAACGGGTTGCCCAACTCCCTCATCTTGCAGTTGTGTTCGGGGCGGAAGGCCCGGCAGTGGTAGTAGTGCGCGCCTTCGAAGCAGCCGACCCTTCCGGCGGGAACCGTGCTCGGCCGAGTGTCCACCTTCGCGCAATTGGGGTTGGACATCGTGGGCAGGGCTGTGGTCCCGGCGACCGTCCAACCCCATTTCAGCGAGGTGCGTTCGGTTCTCGTCGTGACGTTCGGCTCGGCCGGTTCACCGAACGGGTGGTAGTCGTGCCCGGTCTCGTTCTCGTCGGCGTAGTAGGCGTACTCGTCGGCCAGTCCGTACGCCGTGTGGCCGATCTCGTGAAGGGCGATCTCTGTCGCTCCGTCCGCGAGGGAGTACGTACCGACGGAGCCGCCGGACCCGCCAAAGATCGTGGAGTTGACCACGACCAGCGCGACGGTGAACTCCGGGACCTGGGCGGCCGCCGTCTGGAGCACCGTCGAGTTGTTGCAGACCAGTAGCCGTCTGATGCCGTTCTCGCCGAACCTGGAGTCGAAGTACGTGCGGGCTGTCGCGCCGGTGCCGCCGACGCTGACCGGATCGTCGGCACCCGAGTCGGTGGACGTGACGTTGACCCGCCAGATGTTGATCATCCGCCCGATCCGGTTGAACGGCGGGGTGAGGGTCAGCGCGGTGACGAATTGGGTGCAGGCGGTGTTGAACGCGGTCTGCTGAGCGGCGGTGAAGCCGTCGCCGAGGAGCACGATGGTGAACGCCCTGTTGCGGGGCGCTGTTCCGTGGATCTGGGTGTGGCCCTGGACGGTGCCGTCGGACGTGGTCATCACGGCCTGCTATCGCTCGAGCGGAAAGGTGCCGAGGTCGACGTCCTGCAGCGCCTCGCGTCCCGAAGGCGCGACACGGACCACGGCGACCTCGGCGGCCTCGGCCGGCGCGGGAACGACCACGGTGAACGCGCCGCGCGGATGCACGTCCACCCGGACGATCGGCTCCGTGTGGTCCTCCGGGAACACCTCGACGCTCTCCAGGAAGGCTCCCCGTGCGGGGACACGGCCGAGGCGCTGCCCGTGGTCGTCCCGTGTTTCCACGACGTACCTGACGGAACCCGCCTCCCCGCCGGGGGCGAAGTCAGTGACGACCGTGTCGACCGGTTGCTGGGAGACGAGGCGCACCGCGTCGCCCTCGTACTCGAAGATGAGCCGCACGGCGGGGGCGGGAGGCGTCTGCTGCGCATCGATCATGGGGAGGCCTCTTCGGACGGTCTGCTGCGCGAAACGGAGGAGCAGAGCGATCGGAGCCGTACTGGCCCTGGCGGGGGCCGGAAGAGAACTGCGGGCTCCGGAAGGAACGTTCACTGGTCGGAGCTCATGGCCAGTTTAGTCCCGCCCGGATGCGCGCGCTCGTCCTGCCGCGTGGGAGAGGCCCGGCTCAGCCCAGTTCCCGCACCGGTGCCCCCCGCCAGGAAGGCCTCGATGTCCTCGACCACCTCGCCGAAGTACCGCCCGTGGTTCCGCTTCGTCGCATAGCCCAGATGGGGGAGGGCGAGGACGTTCGGCAGCGTCCTCAAGGGGTCGTCGACCGGCAGCGGCTCCGTCTCTTACACATCGAGGCCGCCCCCGCGATCCACCCCTCCCGCAGCGCCCGCAGCAGCGCCCCGCCGTCGACGAGTCCCGTCCGGGAGGCGTTTACGAGGTAAGCAAGACGGGTGCATCGCCCGCAGCTCCGGCTCCCTGATCAGGCGCCGGGTGCGGTCGGAGAGCACCAGGTGCAGCGAGACGAAGTCGCTGCCCGCGAGCAGGTCCGGCTTGTCCTTCGCGAGCCGCACGCCGTGCTCGGCGGCCCGCTTCAACGTCAGGTTCGGGTTCCACGCGGCCGCGTCCATGCCGAAGGCGTGCCCGATCCGGGCCACCCGGCCGCCGATCTTGCCGAGGCCGACGAGACCGAGCGTCCGGCCGGCCAGGTCGGCGCCGACCGTCGACTGCCACGGCCCGCCCTCCCGTACGGCCCGCGCCTCCGCCGGTATGTGACGGGCGAGGCCCAGGAGGAGGGCCCAGGTCAGCTCGGTGGGCGGCTCGGGGCTGCTCGCGGTGCCGCAGACCGTCATGCCCCGCCCGCGGGCCGCGGCGACGTTGATGGAGGACCGCTCCTGCACGACCACGCGGTCGTGTCGATCCGCGCCCGGCGGCCGGACGCAGCAGGTACGTGGGGCAATCTGTCGGCCGACTCGATGCTGGCCAACATCGTCGCGGCCGACACCCTCTACATCCTGAGCTTCATGGAGGAGGTCTCGGCCCGGCTCGGGTGGGCGTGGGAGCCGCGCGAGGTGACGCCCGGCCGCCGCCCGGTCATGTAGATCGCCGGGATCGACCAGCGGCTCATCGGCTGGCAGTCCACCCGCCGCCAGCAGATCGAGGACGCCCTCCCCGTCCTGGTGGCCAAGTACGAGGAGCGGCAGGGGCATACGCCGGGGGAGCGGGCCGCCTACGCGTTGGCCTGCCAGGCCGCCGACCGGACCCGCTCGCCCAAGCGCAAGGAGCTGCGCTCGCTGGCCGAGCTGCGTGCCGTCTGGCGGGATTCGGCGACCCGGGCGTACGGAGCCGACGTCGTCGCCGGGCTGGCGGCGCGTGCCCGAGCAGCGGCCGCGTCGATATGGGCGCGGGTGCGCCCGGTCGTCGACGTCGCCGTGGCGGCCGTCAACGTCGCCGCCGTGGTGTCCGTGATGCGCGGCAGGTTCAAGCACCACCACCTCCTCGCTGAAGCCCGCCGCCACCTCTCCTACGTCCTGCGCGGGCGACCCCACCAGCCCGGCCTGGACGAGGAGATGGTCCAGGCGGCCATCGACGGCTACACCCGCCCGGCCAGCCGGCGGATGATGACCGCCGACCTCCGCGCCCTGTACCCGCACGACACCGAGGACCAGGCCGTGCTGCGCCCCCTGACCCGCAACCGATCCGCCACCCCGTACCAGCGGGCCCGCCTCGCCGCCGGTGCCCTGACCGCCCGGGTCCACGCCGTACGCCGCGCGGACCGCCTGAACTCCCGGCCCCGTTCGCGCACCGTCGCCGTGCCGGCCACCCCGAGCCCGCGCCCGGGACGGAGGGCTGGCTGGGACCGTGAGCCGACGACGGACGTTGCCGCGGTGGAGCAGACCAGCCGGACGCTGGAGGCCGAGGCCGCCGAGATGGCCGCCCGGCTCCAGGTCGGCATCCGGGAACGAGCCGCCGCCCGCCGCCCCTTACATCAGCACGCCCCGGCGACGGCCCCGCCGCCGCACGCCCAGCAGCCTGCCCAGCCCGCGCCGGGCCGGACCACACCCACCGGAGGAATCGCATGACCACCACGCCGCCCGCGGACCCGAGCATCGAAGCCGTCGCCGCCCGGCTCAATGTCGCCGTCCAGGAACGCGCCGAGGCGTACGCACCGCCCGCAGACTGGCAGCCGATCTGGAAGCGGCCCCGGAAGCCGAAGTCCATCAAGGTGAAGAAGGCGGAGCTGGCCAAGCAGTGCAAGCGGCTCAAGGCGGCCGGTGTTCGACGGTTCTACGGCGCCCAAGCGCGCCGGCCCCGGCCCCGGCAGAACCGCATCGGCAGCGCGGCTGTGGTGACGATGCCGGGCATCGTCCACCGAGTGGACCGCCCGACGCCGAACCGGGTGGAGCCCATCGAGTGGGCTCCACCCGGTGGACTCCACCGAGTGGGTGCCACTCCACTCAGTGGACTCCACCGGATGGAGTTCACTGCGGTGCGCACCGATTGAGGGTGGGCTCCACTCTCGGAGCACGATGAGGTTCCGCACCGCACGGGGTGTGCACCATCCGACGATGTGCGGCACTCTCGCCGGCACCGGGTGCGCCGCACCCGATGTGCACTCCCGCGCAGCACGGGCCCACCCCCTTGACCAGGTTCGGCTCCACCCCTTGACCAGGTTCGAGACCGGCACGTTTCTCCTTGACACAGCCGGGTCCGGCCGCCGATCAGGGCCTGGTCAAGGGGCTGTGTGATAGGGCCCGCCACCGCGGTGCGCACTTTGGCGCGGTGCACGGTGGTGCGCATCATGGCCCCGGTGCGGTGCGGTGCGGTGCGGTGCGGTGCGGTGCGGTGCGGTGCGCCTGGTGCGGACTAGACGATGGAGCGGCGCACCGGGTGGGATCCGGCCGGTGCGGGGTGGGCGGCGATGGCCTGGCCCACTCCGACCGCCTCCAGCTGGCGCAGGACCTCGGCCACGTCCTCGTGGTCGTCGGTGAGGAACTGCACGACGAAGTCGACAACGGAACGGGCGATGCCGTCCGCCGCGTCCGGCCCGGCCTGCGCCCACCTCCGCGAGGAGGCCACCAGGACCCGCCCAAGGGCCTCCAGGGCGAAGGTCTCCGTGGACGGCTCGCCCGCCTCCGGGTCGGGCAGGGCGGTGACGACGTCGACGAGCTGCTCGACGACGCCGACGAGCAGCTCGGCCATCCGCGGCTCGGTGCCGGCGAACTCGCGGGCGGCTTCGACGTCACCGGCCTGGACGGCCCGGAGGTAGCTGAACGCGCTGATCGCCGCGTGCGGGGTCATCGGGGCCAGCGGCGCGGTGGTGTCGGGCATGTCGGCTCCTTGTGTACGGGCCACCTCGCTGTTCGAGGCGGCCTCGAAACCGAGCATCGGTTCGGGCCCTGTGGACAGAGTCCGGTGCCGGAGGGGGAGAAGTCTCCGCCCCGGACCGGCTCCAGGAGCGCGGCGCCGACGGGGCGGCGTGACGGAAGGGTGAGGGCAGGCACGGCTGAGCGGTCGGCTGGGCGGTGTGGTGTCGGCCACGGACAAATCGGCCCGGTCCAGGGGTAGTCAAGGAGAAATCGGACACCTGTCGTGGGTGATCGTCAGACCGCGGTCAAGGGGTCCTTTTTCACGGTGGCCCCGTCCCGCGCGCACTTCAGCGTGTGGGCCGGACCTGTCACCGATCCGGCCGCGATGGCCGGAGAACCGCGAGGATCCGATGACCACTGCCCCCACCCCGCACACTCCGCCCGCCCCGGCTGGCACAGCCGCGACGGCGGGCCCCGCTGTGAGCCCTGCGGCGAGCCCCGCGCCCAGCCCCGCAGCCGTCGGCCGCCGCCTGAGCGTTGTCGCTGATCAGACCCCCAATCCGCCTGCCCCGGCCGGTTGCAACTCCTCTTCTCCCAGTACTGATGTACCTGGAGGAGCGTCCCGGGCCCGGAAGGCGGCTGCGAAGGCCGGCGCGGACATCCGCGGCGAGGTCCTGCTGACCCTCGCCCAGCTGCGTCTGGCCACCCCCCGCCAGCTTCAAGAAGATCGCGAAGCCGAAGCCGGCCGAGCATGGCCTGCCGTTCTCGACCTGGAGCCTGGCCAAGCTGGCGGACTTCCTGGTCGCCGAGGGGGTGGTCGACGACATCAGCCACGAGGGCCTTCGGGTCCTGCTCCGCGAGGAGGGCGTCTCCTTTCAACGCGTGAAGACCTGGAAGACATCGAACGACCCCGACTACGAGGCGAAGAAGGCCCGGGTCGAGCACCTCTACGCGATCGCCGACGGCGAGGTCGTCCCCGAGCAGTGTGAGCCCGAGATCATCTTCTGTATGGATGAGTTCGGCCCGCTCAACCTCCAGCCCCACCCCGGGTGCCAGTGGGCCGAGCGTGGCGGTAAGGGCAAGGACCCTGAGCGGGAGCCACGGCCACGTCGTCGGGCCACCTACACCCGCCCGCACGGCGTCCGGCTCCGCGCGCGGAGGCGTTGCGGGCGGTGTGCGCGTGCGGATGGCGCAGCGCGGCTCAGTACCCCCTGGACTGGGCCGCGATCGGTGACCGACCCCTCTACGAAGCGGACGTCGACCTCGCGGGACCGCTCGCGGACTGGACCGCGCACCTGTCCGTCGTCCGCGATACGGCCGTGCCGCTGCCCGAACAGCTGGCCGCGCTCCTCGTCGAGATGGCCGAGCAGCTGACCGCCACGGCCGCGGACGCGCCGTTGGCCGCGCTGCGCGCCGCAGGTGTGCTGGAGCGGATCGCAGCCCGGGTCGGCCGGGAGGCCGCCGGCGCGCTGTGCGACGACGGCATGTCCACCGAAGCGGTGGCCGCCGCGCAGGTAGACCTGGGAGGGGCCTCCACGATGGCCCCCGCGCGGCCCGGGCCGCGGGCTCGGGTGGGCCGCGACGCCTCCTTCGTACGGCCCCGTCCGTGGCGCGGCATGGGCGGGAGTGCCGGATGCTGGCCGTGATCCCTGGTGAGCGCGCGCGAGCAACAGAGGAGGCATCGTGACACCGCAGACCCGAGTTCCGCTGGAGGGTGGGGGTTGCGTGCTGGTGGAGGGGG
>NZ_JARAYQ010000158.1:0-19994 GCF_033794505.1 Streptomyces sp. MB09-01
CGGTGGGACACGAAGACCTCCGTGCGTGGTGTGGAGCCTAGACACCTCCACCACACCGGAGGTCTTCGCCATGATCAAGACCCGACACTGTTAACAACGTTCGTGATCAATACACCTAGACCAGCTGGGCCCGAAGGCCAAGGTTATTGGCCTGATCGTGACCGGCGTGGTTCTGTGCACAGTCATCGGGCTTATCGCGATCGCAAGCAAGAGCGTCGTAGTCGGGTTCATCGTGGGCGCTGTCCTGACACCGCCTGTCCACCGAATGCTGCAGCGACGCAGGCACGTCGCCGGTTCTTGACCTTACGGTCCCTGCTGCCCGCTGCGCCCCGGCCTCATCAGGCCGGGGCGCAGTTGTGCTGGGGCCCAACCCCTTTTGAGGCATTCATCTTGTGCGTATGGGTGGGGGTGTGGGGGTTGCGCTGGGGTGTATCGCCTATACGTTCGCCGATTATGGTGATGGACAGTCAATGGCATGGCGCCGTCCGGTCGTGTTGGCCGGGAGGTCTTCCGGAACTGCGGCGGCCGAGGGCTCCGGCGGGCCGGGTGGGGAGGGGTGGACGGCGACGCATCCCGGGGCCGCGAGCAGCGCGGCAAGGAGCAGGGGCAGCGACCAGCGACGCATGCCGCCACAGTCCCGCACAAGCCCCGCAGGGCGTCTGAGGGCCCCGTGGCACCCCTCGGATGGATGACGTGACGACCATCCTGCAGAGCCGCTTACGCCTGGCGTGGCCGACCCTGGAAGAGGGGGCGGCAATCGGTGAGGGAGGCCCTCGTGATGCTCAGGCCGCCGGTTGAGCCGATGCTGGCGCAGTCCACGGAAGCCGTGCCGGGCCCGGCGGCCTGCGGGCGGGGGTGGCGTACGAGCAGAAGCTGACGGTCACCGGGCGCTCCTGTTCACCGCGGCCGGCCCGGGCGGCTCGGTGGTGGTGCAGACCCGGCGTGGGGCGTTGGTGCAGGACCGGTGGCCGGACCTGGTGGCGGCTGCCGAGGCGCAGTTGCCGCACGGTCTGGTCCTCGATGGCGAACTGGTCCACCGAAGCGGTCGTGTACCCCGAGATCGGCCCGGGCTGCACCCCGACCGGCGGGACCTGGTGGTCGTACTACGACGAGCGGGAGGTCACGCCGGCCGGTGCGCTGGACACCGACCACATGATGCTGCCTGCCGAGGCCTGGGACTCGGGGGCGTCGGCGTGGACGTCCGCGCGGCGTGAGGCGTACGCGAACGACCAGGGTCAGCATCGGCCTGGTCGATGTGTTCACCACCCCGGGGGCCTGGTCGGCGTGGACGGACGCTCTCGTCGAGGGTGGAGGCGGCTTCGGCGACCTGCTCGGCCCGGCACTGCTGGCGTTTCCGCTGCTGGTGCTGGGCCTGTCGGGCTTCGAGACCGGCGTGAGCATGATGCCGCTCGTCGCCGCCGAGGGCGCCGATTCCGAACGGCGGCTGCACGGCCGGATCCTCAACGGCGTCGTCTACGACATCGAGCTGGAGACCGACCGCAACCCGCTGGGCCTGGAGGCCGACAGCTCCTCGTCGCAGCAGAACTGATGATGCGCCGGGCCGCGGCGCACGCCGCCCGCGATCCGAAGGCGCAGATGCGGTGCTCCCGGGCAGCGGCGGAACTACTGAACGAGGCGTACGCGTTCTTCAAGGACCGCGACGAGAAGTGATCCGCCGCGCGCCGGCGTTGCCCGCGCTTCGGCCCCCGCCGCGCCGGTTCCGGCCCGGGCACCGCCTGCCGGGTTCTACGGTGCACGGTGAGCAACGAAGATGCCGTCGGCCGGCGGGGACGGACAGCCCGTGGCCGACGAGGTGCTGGCAGCGGCCCTGACCGCGCAAGGGGAGCCGGGTGTGCGGGCGCTGGGCCTGCTGGAGGATGCGCGCGGGATCCTGACCGGTGACTTCCTTCAGAGGCGGCCGAGGCCGCGGAGTCGTGCCTGCGGGGCGGGGCGGACGCCCTGCTGAGCCTGCCGGGCGCCCCGCAGCTCAAGACTAGAGCGGCGAGCGCGAAGCGGATTCCGCCAGCCCGGCCCGTGTGCTCGTTGCCCTCGTCCTGGCTGGCCACGACGTCACCCCGCCCCCGACAGGAGCACCCGGCCACGCACTCAAAACGCCTGATCTCGTTCGGCTACCTGCATCTCAAGGGCGGTCCGCCGGTGACCGCTGACCGCTGATACCGCGTCGAGGACGTTCCGCGCGCGGCTGGGGTCCGGCGGCCGCCCGTGACAGGGCTTTCTTCCGGAAGTGTGGGTGTGGTGCGAGGCGGAACGGCTCAGCGGTTGCCCCGGCACGTCGCCCGCTATGGGCGTCCGAGGAGTTGGCTGCCGGCAGTGTTGTCGGTGCGGGCGGTGAAGTAGTCGGTGAAGGCCTGGACGAATTCGTCTTCCGTGATACGGCCGTCTCCATCGTGGTCGAGCTGGCGGAAGCCGTGGTTGAGTTCGGCGGGGTGAACCCGGGAGCCGCCGAAGATCGTGCGGTACTCATCGGCGCACAGGTGTCCGCTGCCGTCGGTGTCCGCGGCGTGGAAGATCGCCCGTACCGCGACATGCAGTCCCTGCTCGAGGTAGGCCGGACCGGTGTCGATCCCTGTGAGCATGGCGGCGACGAACTC
Source organism: Streptomyces sp. MB09-01 (assembly GCF_033794505.1). Lineage (NCBI taxonomy): Bacteria > Bacillati > Actinomycetota > Actinomycetes > Kitasatosporales > Streptomycetaceae > Streptomyces > Streptomyces sp. MB09-01. Next base: position 2,613 of record NZ_JARAYQ010000158.1, read on the forward strand.
CTCACAGGTCACCTGTTCGTCCTGATCAGCATCCATGCCGGTCCGCAGCTGCTGCCACCAGGTCTCGAAGGCGGCGTAGACGGGAGCTTCGCGTTCAGGGGCGAGTTCGAGCGGCCAGCACACGTTGTGCGCCATGGCCTGCAAATCGGCCGCGCTGATGCGGCCGTCGCCGGTCTGGTCCAGGACCTGGCGGAAGAAGGTCCGCAGACGCGCCGGACGGGAATCGGCACCCTTGCGGCGGCGCGGTGCGGGAAGCCGGACGGGGCCTGCCTCCGGCGTGGAAGGATGGCCGGTTGAGGCAGTGGGAGGCTGCGGAGTCGAGGGGACGCCGGCCAGTGGGCTGCGGTAGCGGCGGTGCTCGGGCAGGGCGTTCATCAGCACCCGCATACCGCGGTGCAGGATGAAAGACAGCAGGGCCGCGCGGCGGGTGCGGGGCAGGCTGAAGCGCTCGCGGAAGGCTTCTGGCAGGTCCGCGATGGTCAGCGCGCCGATCACGTGGGCGGCCAGCGTGCGCACAAGCGGCCAGGCCAGCTTCAGGTGGCCGAGGCGGCGGGGGGCGGGTGCTTCACGGAGCATGTCGAAGAGCAGGTAGCGCACGGGCTCGCTGTATTCGAGGCGCTCTCGGATCGTGCGGTCCATGTAGGCGGGCACGTCGGCCGCCGTGGCCGGAAATAGATCGTCAGACAAGCCGAACTCGGTACAGACTGCACGGAATTCTCCGTACATCTGATCCAGTTCAGGCGGCGCCAGCGGGCGTCCGGACAGTTCCCGCATCGCCGTCATGCACTCGTACAAGGTGACCAGCACCCACACCCGCACCGCCGGGTCCAACGCTGTGAACGGCCTGCCCTGCTCGTCGGTCCCGGCCAGACGGCGGTGCGTGCGCTCCAGACGGGCAACCTCACGGCGCAGCCCCTCACGGTCGGAGAAGAACAGGCGCTTCCCGCTGTCCATCGTGTGCTCGATACGCCGCCACGGGTGCGCGCGGTAGGTGGAGAAGTTGGTCATGCCAGCGGCGACCGCCGGATCCGCGGTCTGCAGAACCAGCAGCCGCCACGCCACCAACCCGATCCGCCATTCCCCCAGTGTGCGGCGCAGCAGCGAATCAGGACCAGGAAGATCAGCGATAGCCAAGGGGACGTCTCCTCAAGCACGTGCACAGGAATGAGCAGGGGATGGCCGAAGATTGGGTCGTCCGGCTATCCGCCCAGCCCAACGGCCCTACCGGGATCCGGGAGCGGCCAGGTTCCCGAGTTCACCCATCCGGGGAAACGACTCAGGGCCCTGGTGAGCGAACACGACACGGTGGATGTAGGGGTGGACGGCAGCGAGGATTAGTAGTGCTTTGTTGGTGGGCGCTGCCGACAGGGCACTGGAACTTCGAGCACAGCGCAGGCTTCAGCCGTGGCTCCGGCTCCGGCTCCGGCTCCGAATGAGTTGGGCCGCGGCCAGGCACGATTCCGAGCGGCTTCATCGGAGACCCACTTCGGCTCGGTCGGCGGACCGCGGTGGTCGGCGCGGCCATGGGCCAGAGCACGCCGTGCAGGGGGGTCTCCCTGAACCCGTCGTCGGCCTCGCGGCAATGCCGGGGGTCTCGTCATACCCAGGTAGTCGGGGGACGGGTGTGAGCAGTTGAGGCACAGGAATCCCGGAAAGATTGATCTTGCTGGGGTTCCCTACTCCGGAGAGCGCTCGGGTGCGCTGTGCCCGGGGTCGGCGTTGGTCCTCTTCGGTCAGCAGGATCAGAGGTACGAGGGCGAACGGGGTACCGAAGGACAGCACGGGCAGGGCTGCGGCGAGCCCGCTCGCGGTGCGGCCGCGGGCGGCGGTGCGGCGCTGCAGCCCTTCGGAGGACAACTGGCCCGCCGTCGTGTTCCAGACGACGAGTTCACCGTCGAGGAACAGTCCGTCCGGTAGCTGCCGGGCGGCGGAGACGAGCTCGGGAAACTGGCTCTGGCTCTGCCGCCCGCGCCGGGTCTGCACCAACAAGGGGGTCTCCCGCCGCGGTGGGGGTGAACAGGAGTGCACGGTAGCCGTCGAACTTCGGTTATGCGCTGTTGAACAGTCCGCGAGTACTGTCCAGGCGCATGTCGATCACCGGTTGGCGGGTCCACTTCACTCGCCGCGATGCGCCTTGGCCCCGTGTGGTCACGCCGCTGATGGAGGAGTTCAGCGAGCTGTTCGCGCGGCTGAACACGGGTCTGGACGATCACGGTGTACCTGAGGGCGAGCCGTTCCTGATCGCCCCGAACGGCAGCTACGACGTCGCCTTGAACAAGTACTTCTCGGTCTGGATGGCTCACTCACCGTGGAACACTCAGGCCGCCCACGCCCGTGACCTGCGGACGTTCTTCAACTTCCTGTGGTCGGCACGCGGCGGATGCGGATGGCGAGAGGCAACGCCGGAGGACCGGGCCGCGTACGCGTGGTGGCGTCGGCGGGACGGGCAAGGGCCGCGGGTGCTGGACAGCTCATGGGACCGCGAGGTCGCGACGGTCAACCAGTTCTACCTGTGGGCTTTCGAGCAGGACCTCGTGCGGATGAACCCGATCCGGCATCGTGCAGCCACCTCGTCGTGGGCTGCGCCCGGTGGCGGGTCTGCGCGACCGGTGCCGGCGGAGGCATCGCGAGTGGGGCCTCGTCGGGAGGTGCGGTGGCTTCCGCCTGCTTCGTACCGGCGGTGGCGGAATGTCGGGTTGTGTGGGTTCGACGCTGGTGATCTGCCGCGGCCGGGGTTTCGTGGGCGGTGGGCGGCCAGGAACGCGGCGTTCGCCGACAGCTTGGTGCGAACGGGGCTGCGGTTGTCGGAGCAGTCGGCGCTGACGGTGTTCGAGCTGCCGGAGCTGCCCGCGCCTGGCTCTGGGGTCGTGAACGCTCGCACGGTGCTGCCCGACGCGATCTCGAAGGGCTGCTCTGGCCGCGCGGTGTACACGCCGGTGTCAACGTTGCGGGATGTGTGGGAGTACATGGAGTGGGACCGGCGGGAGATGCTCGACTACGGGCGGGCCCGCGGCTTTTACAGGCCGGGCCGCCGGTCGCTGGTCGTGGAGGATCCGGCCCGTCCGGCTGTGCGGATCGGCGGGCGGTGGGTCCCGGTGGCCCGGCTGGGTGCCGAGGAACGGCGCCGGCTTCTGGTGGCGGGGCCGGACGGGTGGGAGCCGGCGATGGTGTGGCTGAACCAGTGGGGGCTGGCGATGTCGGTGTCGGGCTGGAAGCAGGTCTTCGCCGATGCCAATGCCCGTTGCGCTGCGGCGGAGGTGGGGCTGCGGGCGAGTCCGCACATGCTGCGGCACAGCTACGCGGTGATCACGTTGGAGCTGCTGTGGCGGGGGCATCTGCAGGCGCTGGGCGAGATGAATGGGGCCCAGCGGTTGACGTATCAGCGGGTGTTCGGGGATCCGCTGAACTGGGTGCGGATCAGGCTCGGTCACCGGTCGGCGACGACCACGGCGATCTATCTGCATACGTTGCAGGAGTTGGAGATGCGCACGCGGCTGGAGCTGGTGCCGGAGGGGGCGTGGGAGCCGGCGGGATTCAGCCCGGAGGGCTGGCAGGAGAGTACGGCGGTGGCCGGGTGAGCGAGGGGTCGGTGAAGGCGGGCCGGGGCCGGGCGGCGGCGGTGCCGGAAGGGTTCTACGAGCGTCCGCCGTCGGTGGTGGTGCCGCGCGAGGGCGGCAGTCCGGTGGTGCGGTTCGTGGGTGAGGACGGACGCGAGCGGGACTTCCGGTTCGCCGAGCTGCCGCTGCCCGTGCTGCACGAGGATTTCGCTTTCGCGCTGGATGCCCGAATCGGTTTCGGGGGCGGGCGGCGAACGCAGCGGGCCGCGACGGGGCAGTGGCAGACGATCCGGCGGTTCTTCACCGTGCTGGACGCCTTGACTGAGCCGCCGAGGCGGGTGGCGGATCTGCGGGTGCGGCATGTGGAGCGGTTCCGGATGTCGCGGATGGAGACCTGCGAATACAAGACGGCACTGAAGCATGTGCAGGATCTGCTGCTGGTCCTGCGCGCCCTGCCCCACCAGGAGCGGCTGGACCGGAACCTGGTGGACTTCATGGGGCAGCGCGGACACGGCGTCGATGCCCAGCAGTCCGGGCCGCCGGGGTATTCGGACCGGGAGTTCACCGCCGTCATGGCTGCGGCCCGCTCCGATGTGGTCACGATCCGCGACCGGCTCGCCGCCGGGGAGGCCCTGCTCACCCACTACCTCACCAGCCCGTCATCCCTGGACGCCCCAGAGCGGGAGCGCGGTGCCGAGCTGGCGGAGCTGGCCCGCACCGGGCGCCCGCCGGTGGACTACCGGGGGATGGCCGTCGGCCAGTACGCGGCGGCTGGCCTGGAGCAGGCCCGCCGGCTGTTCGTCGTGGATGGTGACCTGGCTCCGCTGATGATCTACGCGGCAGGATTGAGCGGCCGCAATCCGGAGACGCTCAAGGAGCTTCCCGCCGAGCACCGAGTTCTGGAGGAGCGGGCGGTGGTGGTGACGCTGACGAAGCGGAGGCGGGGCAAGGCCAACTCCCGGACGACCGTGCACTGGAGCACCGACCGGGATCCGGGCCGCCGACTCCGGACTGCGGGCGGCTTCTACCTGCTACTGCACGAGATGATGGCCCGCAGCCGGGCCCTGTCCAAGACGGCGGGCCTGTGGTCGATCTGGGCGGGCAACGGACGCGGGCGGATCAGCAACGCCGCCACGGCCGGACACATCGGCCCCTTCGATGCCGAGCTGGGCCGCAAGCTGCACCTCGGGAAGTGGGCTGCCCGCCACGGTCTGCTGGACGATGACGGGAACCCGCTGAACCTGCGGCTGACACGGCTGCGCACGACGGTGGAGGTCCGATCCGCAAAGCAGGTGGGCGGCCATCTGCCCTCCGCCCGGCTGTCCAACACGGCCGAGACCTCCTTCACCCACTACCTGCGCAAGGACCCCTTCGTCAGGGAGTGGTCCGCCGGGATCCTCACCGAGGCGATCACCGACGCCCACGACCAGACCCTCGCCGTCCTCGCGCCGTCCCGGCGGGAGGATGGCGAGACCGCACGGGAGTCGGCGGGTGCGGGCCGACTGGACACCCTGGCTGCCTTGTGCCTGGACATCGACCACCACCCCGTGCACGGGGGCCGCTGTCGCGACTCCTTCCTGACCTGCCTGCACTGCCCGAACGCGATGGTGTTGGAGCGGCACCTGCCGATGCTCCTGGCGCTGGCGGACATGCTGCGGGCCGACTTGGAACGGCGGGACGCCGAGCAGTGGGTGCGCCGCCACGGCCGGACGTGGCAGATCATCACCGCCGGGATCCTGCCCCGATTCACCGCGGCCCAGCGGGCGAACGCGGCCCGCACCCAACCGGCCACTCTGCCGCTCGACCTCCTCGACGGCCCCCAGGAGACGCCATGACCACCCTGGCCGCCGCAGTCGAGGCGTGGCAGCCCGTACCGGCGGGGGCGCGGGTGCTGGCCGGACGTCCGCTGCGCGAGGACGCCGTGCTGGAGGAGACCTCGGTCTTCGCCGACGACGTGTGGATCCTGGACCCCGTCCTACTGTGAGCGGACCGCCAGCCGGCCATCCTCAACTTCACCAAGCTCCCCGCCTGCTATGTGGCGGTGGCGAAGCACCTGTTCTACGCCCTGCTCACCCAGGACACCTCGCCGGGCGAGACACCGATCTCCATCTCCAGCATCCACACCTACTTCAGCTGCGCGCGTCGTTTCTTCCTCTGGGCCGGCTCCCGTACCGGATCGCTGGCGGATCTCACGGCGGAGGACCTCGCCGCCTACCACCAGGCGATTGTTGGCCTGCGGCAGGCGACGGGCAGCACGAGGCGTCACCGGCGGGCGGTGCGGATGCTGTGGGCCTACCGCACCCGATTGCCGGTCTCACAGCGTCTGGTGTGCGATCCGGTGCGGCTGCCGACCTGGCAGGCATGGGCCCGCCCTCAGAGCCGCCGGAGCGGGGAGAACCTCACCGGCCGCATCCCCGAGCAGGTCATGGCACCGCTACTGACATGGGCTCTCCGCTGGGTGGACGACTTCGCCGACGACGTGCTGGGTGCCCGCACCGTCAGGGCCGCCCTCGACGCGCGGCCCGCGCCTTGCCCGGATCCGCTGAGCGCTCTGGCCCGCGTGCTGGCCGAATTCCGTGAACGCGGCATCCCCCTGCCCGCCGTACCGGCCGGCGCAGATGGACCTGAGGTGGCTGCGACGGCCAACGTCACGCACCTGGCACGACTCGTCGGCTGCAGTCCCAATCTCCTGACGAGCAAGCGGACCGCCGGGCTGGTCAAGGATGCCGCAACCGAGCTCGGCGTGGCCGGCGACAGCTACCTCGATCATCGCGTCCGGGGCCTGCTGGACGGCCGCCCGTGGCTGGCCGCGATCTCGTACTACGACGTCCCCCGCTTCCTGTCCCTGCTCCAGACGGCCTGCTGGGTCGTGATCGCCTACCTGTCCGGGATGCGGGACTCCGAGATCAAGCACCTCCAGCGCGGGTGCGTCAGCACGCGGCAGGACCCGGACGGCAGGGTCTACCGGCACGAACTGACCAGCCTCGCCTTCAAGGGCGAGACCGACCCCCGCGGCGTGACGGCGACGTGGATCGTCACCGCTCCCGTTGCTCGCGCGGTTGCCGTCCTCGAACGCCTCCAGCCCGAGGCACAAGCCTTCCTGTTCACCCCGGCCGGCGGCCGGAACGTCACTTCCTCCCGGCTCCCCGTCCAAGGCCGGGTCACGCCCAGCAGGACCACGGTCACCAAGCTGGCCGCCCTGACCACCTGGATCAACGACTACTGCGCCACGGCGCACCGCACCGACCGGATCCCCCACGTGAACGGCCGCCCGCCGCACCTGACCACCCGGCAGTTCCGCCGCACCCTAGCTTGGTTCATCGCCCGCCACCCCGCGGGCGCCATCGCCGGCGCCCTCCAGTTCCGCCACCAGCGGATCCAGATGTTCGAGGGCTACGCCGGTACCAGCGACTCGGGCTTCCGTGCCGAGGTCGAGGCGGAGGAATCCCTCACCCGCGGCCAGTACCTCGCCGACACGGCCACCGAGCCCGACCGGCCCCGGCTGACCGGCCCCGCGGGCGCGGAGGCAGAACAGCGCCTCACCGCCTTCGCCCGGCATGCCCTCTTCGAGGGGCAGGTCGTCACCGACGAAGCCCGCCTGCTGCGGATCATGAAACTCCACGACCCCGCGATCTACCCCGGCACCTTCGTCACCTGTGTCTTTAACCCCGACCGCGCCCTGTGCCGACCTGCCCCAGGTACATCGGAGGAACCAGAGCTTGGGGACTGTCGGCCGCTCGCCTGCCGCAACACCGCTCTCACTCCGGGCAACCGCGAAGCCCACGCCCGGCACCTCGCCGTTCTCGACTGTGCCCTGGCCCAAGGCGACCGCCTCGCCCCCTACATCCGCCACCGCTTCCAGCAACAGCGCCAGGACACCAGCGACTTCCTCACCCGACATACCCCGGAGCCCACGTGAAACCACCGATGCCCGACTCCGACGCCGTCCGCACCGCGATGGACGCCGTCCTCGTCGAAGCGGCGGCCGCCGGTCGGCGCGCCACGGTCACCGCGGTCGAGCGGCGCCTCGGCGTCACCCACGCCACCTTCTACCGCCACCACCAGGACCTGATCACCAGCTACTTCCAACCCCGCGCGACGCCCGCCCTCCAGACGGAAACCCAGTCCCAGGCCACGGGCGAGCAGGCCCAGAACAACCTGAGGCGCCTGCGGCAGGAGAACGCCGACCTGCGCCGAACCCTGCACCTGTACGAGGAGGCCATCCGGCAGCTGGCAATCGAGAACGACGCCCTCCGGCAACAAGCGACCGTCATTCCCCTGCCCGCACGAGCGGACCAGCGGCCGAGGCTCAGACCGCAATGACCTCGGCCGACCGGGATCAGGTGCTCATGAGCAGCAGGTGCCGTCAGGCCGTGGCGCTGCCTTCCGCAGTAGTGGCACGGGGGTGGGTTTCGTACATCCGGATCGCGACGACAAGGCCGGAGGCGGCGGTGAGGGCGGCGACGGTCCAGATGGCGGCGGTCAGCCCGTATGCGGCGGCGATGGCTCCGGCGAGGAGGGCGCCGACGGCGAAGCCGCCGTCTCGCCAGAGGCGGTAGACGCCGACGGCGCGGGCGCGCCAGGCGGGGTGGGCGACGTCGCCGATGACGGCGAGGAGGGTCGGGTAGACCAGGGCGGTGCCGATGCCGAGGAGGACTTGGGCGGTGGCCCAGACGGGGAAGGTGGTGCCGGCGGCGACCAGGGCGATGGCTGCGGCCTGGAGGAGCATGCCGGCGGTGATGAGGTGTTTGCGGCCGACGCGGTCGGACCACCATCCGGTGAGGAGTTGGCCGGCGCCCCAGACCGCGGGGTAGATGGCGGCGAGGATGCCGATCTGTGCGATGGACAGGCCGTGGGCGGCGAAGAGCAGGGGGAAGATGCCCCAGGCGAGGGCGTCGTTGAGGTTGTTGACCATGCCCGCCTGGCTCGCGGCGGACAGGGCCTTGTCGGTGAAGCTGGTGCGGCGGGTGATCTGGGCGGTTGTCAGGTCCGTTTCGGCGGTGGACTGCACGGGGTGGAGGGCTGCTTCGGCGCGGGCGTATTCACGAGTCTCGCGGACGAGGAGGGTGGACATGCCGAGGCCGAGAGCGGCGTAGGCGGCTCCAAGGAGGAACGGCTCGGGGCGCAGCCCGTAGTGGGAGGCGATGGCACCGGTGGCCAGGGAGGTGGCGGCGACCGCGACGTATCCGGCGGCTTCGTTGAAGCCCATGGCGAGTCCGCGGCGTTCGGGACCGGCGAGGTCGATCTTCATGATGACGGTGGTGGACCAGGTCAGGCCCTGGGAGGCGCCGAGGAGGATGTTCGCGGCGACGATCCAGCCCCAAGTCGGGCCCCAGGCCAGCATGGCGGGCACGGGCAGGGCGATCAACCAGCCCGCGATGAGTACGGGCTTGCGGCCGTAGCGGTCCGAAAGGGTGCCCGCGAAGAAGTTGACGGCTGCCTTCGTCGCGCCGAAGGCCAGGATGTAGGTCAGCGCGAACGCGGACGCGGCCAGGTGGAATACCTGGTCGGCGAGCAGGGGCAGGACGACGCGTTCCTGGCCGAGCATGCCGCCGACGAGCGCGTTGACGGCGACGAGCAGGGTGAACTGGGCGAGGTTGGCGTGCAGCCCGAGCCGGATACCGGTGTGGTCGGCGGTCGGGTGCGCGGGGGCGGGAGTGTTCACTCGCCCTCCTCGAGTGCGTTGCCGGTCGCTTTGGCCCAGTCGCCGGGGCCGCCGTCGAGGACGGCGAGGTTCCGGTGTCCGGCGCGCTGGAGGAGGCTGGCGGCGGTCATGGCGCGTTCGCCGTGCCCGCATGCCACGACCGCTCCGGCCGGAGCCTCATCCGTTCGGGCATGAAGGTCGCCGAGTTCGATGCCGATGGCGCCCGGGATGTGGCCGGCGGTGTGCTCGGCCTTCTGCCGGATGTCCAGCACCGGCCGCCCGGCAATCCGGTCAGCGCAGACGAGAGCGATCGTCTCCAGTGCACCGCCCTGGGCGGTCCAGGCGTCCATGCCGCCGTCCAGGACACCTGCGAGTCGTTCGTAACCGATCTTCAGCGCCTGCCAGGTGATCTCGGCCAGGTCCTGGCCGGGGGCGGTGACGAAGACGAGGGGGGCGTCGTCGGGCAGCAGCCAGCCCAGCCATGTGGCGAACTGGTCCCGCAGCGGGATCGAGATCGCACCGGGAATGTGACCGGCGGCGAAGTCGGCCACCGGGCGTACGTCGACGAGCTGCGCGCCGTCGGCGAGCAGCGTCCGTACGCGCTGGGTGTCGAGCGCGGGCAGGAGCGGGGCGCCGGCCAGGACGGCGGGGCCGCGGCGGTTCACCTCGCCGAGGCGGTCGAAGTAGGCGGGGTAGGAGCCGAGGCTGCCCAACAGCTGTGCCACGAAGGAGTCCTCGTCGGGTGCGGCCAGCAGGGGGTTGGCGTGCTTCTGGGCGCCGATGGTGGTGGTGCGCTCGGCCCCGGGCGGGGCGGAGCAGAAGGACCCGGCGCCGTGGGTGGGCCAGACCGCCACTGCATCGGGCAGGCGGGCCAGACGCTTCAGTGAGTGGTACTGGGCGCGGGCCAGCTCCTGCGCGCGGTCGGCGCCGAGGAGGTCGGTGCGGGCGGCGGAGCCGACGATCAGCGAGCCGCCGGTGAACACGCCGAGCTCCCGGTCCCCGTCGAGGAGGAGGAAGGAGAGGTGCTCGTCGGTGTGGCCGGGCGTGGCCAGCGCCCGCAGTGTCAGGCCGCCGAGGTCGACCTCGTCGCCGTCTCCGAGGCCGCGGTGGGCGAAGGCCCGCATCCCGGCCGTGGAGGCGAGTACGGCGGCGCCGTCGTCGTGGGCGAGCTGGGCGGCGCCGGAGAGGAAGTCGGCGTGCAGGTGGGTGTCGGCCGCGAACGTAACCCGCAGCCCGCGCTGCTTGGCCGCGGCGTGCAGGGCGCGCAGGTCCCGGGCGGCGTCGACGGCCAGGGCCCGGCCGTCGCCGAGGTCGACGAGGTAGGCGCTGTTGCCCAGGCCGTGGTCGACCAGCGGTATGAGGTGATCGTCGGCGAAGCCCATGGGGTCCTCCAGGTGTCAGGGTAGGTGCCGGGTCGCTTCAGCGCCCGCCCTCGTTTACAATATTCCATGGATCTATGGAGGATGTCATGGGAGACCCTGAGCGCAAGACCGCGCTGTACGACGCCTTCGCCCGCACGGGCAAGGCACTGAGCAGCGGCAAGCGCCTGGAGCTGCTCGATCTGCTGGCCCAGGGCGAGCGCACCGTCGACGCCCTCGCCAAGGCCGCCGCCCTCAACCTGACCACAGCCTCCGCCCACCTGCAGACCCTCAAGCAGGCTGGGCTCGTCGCCACCCGCCGCGACGGCGTACGGATCCACTACCGCCTCGCCGGTGACGACGTCGCCGCGCTCTACGCCCTCCTGCGCAACGTCGCCCAGGCCCACCAGGACGCCGTCGAGCCCGCCCGCACGGCCTACCTCGGCACCGACCACGCCGAAGAGGTTAGCCGCGAGGACCTCATCACCCGCGCGCAGTCCGGCGAAATCGTGGTCCTCGACGTCCGCCCCGCGGAGGAGTACGCCGCCGGCCACATCCCCGGCGCCCTCTCCATCCCCGTCACCGAACTCGCCGACCGCATCAGCGAGCTCCCCGCAGACACGGAAGTCGTCGCGTACTGCCGGGGCGCCTACTGCGTCCTGGCCTACGACGCCGTACGCCTGCTGCACGACCGCGGCCGCAAAGCGGTCCGCCTCACCGACGGCATGCTGGAATGGCGCCTGGCAGAGCTGCCCGTGGACACGGAGAGCGCCGCATGACCGCTCCACATCCCGCCCTGGGCGGCGGGCCGATCTACCTGGACTACAACGCCACCACGCCGGTCGATCCCCGAGTCGCCGAGGCGGCATTCCCCTACCTCGGCGCCTGGTTCGGCAACCCCTCCAGCGCCCACGCCTACGCATCCGAGCCGAAGCAGGCCCTGGACCGGGCCCGTGGCCAAGTCGCCGCACTGATCGGCGCCGATCCGGGCGAGATCGTGTTCACCGGCTCCGGATCGGAGGCCGACAACCTCGCCATCCGAGGAGCCGTACTGGCAGCCCGCACCCCCCGCCCCCACATCGTCACGCAGACCACCGAACACCCCGCCGTCCTGGAGACCTGCCGCGCACTGGAACGCCTTCACGGCGTGGACGTCACCTACCTCCCGGTCGACCACGACGGCCGAGTCGACCCCGACACCCTGGCCGCCGCCCTCACCGAGCACACCGTGCTCGTCTCCGTCATGGCGGCCAACAACGAGACCGGCGCCCTCCAGTCGATCACGGAACTGGCCCGGATCACCCGGGCCCACGGCGCGCTCTTCCACTGCGACGCGGCCCAGGCCATCGGCAAGATCCGCATGAACGTCGCCGAGCTGGATGTGGACCTGCTGACCGTCGTCGGCCACAAGATGTACGCGCCCAAGGGCATCGCCGCCCTCTACATCCGCACCGGCATCCCCCTCGAACCCCTCGTCTACGGAGGCGGCCAAGAGCACGGCCTGCGCGCCGGCACCGAAAACGTCGCCCTGGCCGTAGCCCTCGGCACCGCCGCCCAACTCGCCGCCGACGAGCTCGCGGCCGACGGAGACCAGCGCATCACCGAACTGCGCGACCGGCTCCACACACAACTGGCCCAAGCCCTGCCGGGGAGGGTCCATCTCAACGGTCCCGCCCAGGGTCGCCTGCCCAACACCCTGAACATCAGCATCACCGGCACACGGGGGCATGAACTCCTCGCCGCCATCCCACAGATCGCCGCCTCCACCGGATCCGCCTGCCACAGCGGCGAGCAAACCGCCTCGCCCGTCCTGCGGGCGATGGGCCTCAACGAGCAATGCGGCCTCTCCGCCCTGCGACTCTCACTGGGACGCTGGACCACCCCTGCAGAAGTCGACCAGGCGACGCAGCTCATCGCAGCCGCAAGTCCCACCTTCAGCACCTGACTCACGAGAGGACCGCGCTGGCGACAGCAGGCCGAGCACCCCGAGGCCAGCACGAGTCGTTCCGACAGCACCGGCGGACGGGCCAGCCTCGGACAACGGACAGACCCAAACTCTGTCCATAATTTCTGCTCGAAGGCCAGCTCGCCCAGCACACCAGGTCCCGGCACCGACTCCACGGCCTGCGCGAGCATCGGTTCGACCGGCGGTCGCAATGTCACCCCGGGGCCTCCCTTCGCGCTCATGTCCGGGACGAGGACAGGGCTTTCACGAGGTCGTCGCGGGTCATCTGGGAGCGGCTGGGGACATTGGCGGCGGCTGCCTTCTTGTAGAGGTCTGCCTTCGGCAAGCCACTCAGGTCCTCCTCCGGGGTGGAGCGGTCTGCTTCTTCGCCGCCAGCTTCTTGCCGGCCGCAGTCTTCCCGGAGACCGTGGCCTTCCCGCCTGGTGGGCTTGGGGCTGCCGGCCGCTCGACGCTGGCGCGCAGGGCCTCCATGAGGTCGACCACGCCGGTCGGCTCGGCCGCCGGCTCGGCCTTATCGACGCTCTCGCCGGCTCGGCCTTATCGACGGTCTCGCCGGCCTCGATTTCGAGACCTGGCTGGCCGGACACCGGGACAGGTCCGACTGGAGCTGACTGAGGGGTGGAGGTAGCTGTTGAGGTAGGTGCGGGCTGCGGCCTCGCTGGTGCCGAGCGCGGTCGCCACCTCCCCGATCGGGACATCCTGGGCGGCGAGCTCACCCGCCGCGTCCTGGCCGGTCTGGGCGATGAGGTACTTCCGGCTGGACACGGTGGCGTTGGAGCAGGCAGCGGCCAAGCGTCGGCCGCACGATCGGCTGGGCTGGGCGGTGCAGTGGGACACAGTACGGATGCTGGGCACCTTCCTGTCGGCGCCGGCCGAAGTACCGTCTGGGGTGGCCGAGTTCATCGCGGAGGAGTTGGGGATCGACGATCCGTCGTGTCTGAAGCTGTACCCGGAGCGGCTGCCGACCCAGCACGAGGACGCCCGCGAGATCGGGAAGCTGCTGGGGGTCCGCGACTTCGAGGACGGCGACCTGGCCCTGCATGGCCGCTACCCGATCGTCCGCTCCCACGGCGACGGCTCGCTGCGGGCGCTGCGGGACCCGAATGCCTCCGAGGAATAGCGCGTCCAGGGCATCGAGAGCGGCCTGACCTCGACTACGTGCATGCCCCGGGCGCGCTGACCTCCTCGACTCCTGCCAGCGTGGCCATACAGCCCGGCGGGCTGAACTGCCTCCGGGGGACCGTCAGCCGGTGCAGCCCGGGACCGCACCGGCCGGGCTGCAGTTGTTCGGCTCGTTGTCGCGGATGACATCGCCGTTCAGGGTCAGGACGCCGGACGCCTTGAAGATGCCGCCGCCGTCGCCCGCCCGGTTGTGGGTGATGGTGTTCTCCTCCAGCGTGGTGGTGCCCAGCCCCGCGGGTCCCCCGGCGTGGTAGAGGCCGCCGCCTTGAGCCGTGCCGCCCTTGGCGGTGACCGTGTTCCGAAGGACCTTGTTGCGCCTGGCCGTCAGGGTGCCGCCGTCGGGGTTGTCGAGGCCGCCGCCCTGAGCCGTGCCGTTCGGTGCGTCGACGGTGTTGCCGGTGATGTGGCTGTCGGTCAGGTCGAGCGTGCCGAAGGGGCCCACGCGGACGCCACCACCGCGCGCGGTGCCGCCCTCGGCGACAGCCCGGTTGCCGCTGATCTTCACCTTGCTCACGGTCATCAGGGCGTTGTTCGCGATGCCGCCGCCCTGGGCGAAACCGTGCGGAGCATCTGAGGTGTTGTGCGTGATGGCGCCGCCGGTCACGGTCAGCCTGCCGGGCTCCGGAATGCCGTTGGAGACGGCGGCACGCGCGAACCCGCCCGGGGCGAAGGAACGGTTCTTGCTGATGACCGTGTCCTTGACGGTCGTCTCTGCGAAGCTGATGATGCCGGCCCCGAAGGCAAAGCTCTGGGTGTCCTTGGTGACGGTCGCGATGTTCCCGGTCAGCCGGGAGCGGGTGACCGTCAGCGGACCGTCGTTCGCGATGGCAGCGCCGGCGGCGCCACCACCGATGTCGCTCCCGCTGTAGACCACATGGTTTCCGGTCACCTCGGTCTCGCTCACGCTTCCGGTGCCGGGGTTGTCGATGGCGCCGCCCTGGGCGAACACGTCGGACTGGGATGTGTTGCCGATGAATTTGCTGCGGGTCACCTTCATCGTTCCGGTGTTGGAGATGCCGCCGCCGCAGACGATGCCCGGGAACTGGTCCTCGAAGAACGGGCAGTCGACGGCGAAGCCGCTCTTGATCGTGGTGCGGTCGAGCGTCAGATTGCCCGTCCCCGCGACAAAGAGGATGCGGAACTTCGGAGCCTTCTTGTCGCGCGTGATCGTCGCATCACGGCCGTCGATGGTGATCTCGCTGCGGATCTCTGGCAGCCCGTTGCCGGGACTGGCCGGGTCGGGTGCCGTTAGCTGGTACGTGCACTTGTGTGCCAGCCGGAGGGTGTCCGGTCCGGGTGAGCTGTTCGCGACGTTGATCGCCTCGACGAGATCCGGGACCGAGCAGCGCACCATCACCGCGGCGGCGTGAGCGGCCGGGGCGGGAACCGCCACCAGCGCGCCCGCGACAAGGCCGAGGATGGCCGGGACATGCCGACGAGACATCGGGGACTCCTCTTCTGTGGTGTACGGCCGGCCGTCAGGGGACCGCAACAGCCGAGCACAGCCGACCATGCGCAACCGCTGGCGGCTTCCCGGCGTGTCCGTACGGGGCGAGCAATGACCCGGACAGAGCACGAGGACGCGCGAACGGGCCAAGACGCGCGAAAGGGGCCGCCCTGGAGGGCGGCCCCTTCTCCGTGACGCAGCTCGCCGTACGACGGCTGCAGTCGCTACGACCCGCCGACCGCGCTCTATCCCCCAGCGAGAGCCGTCCTTGCCCTTCACTCTGATGCCGCTCAGAGGATCGAAGAACACGTACTCAAGGAGTCCGGGCCCATCACAGGCCAGAAAGGGGGGCGAATCCAGCCCCTGCCAGTGCAGAGGGCCAATTGAAGCATTCACCAGCGGGAAACCACAGGTCGGCAACTCAGCGCACCTTCGGTGCGCGCCGGGGACGTAGTAAAACTCTCGGGTGTCTGCTCGTAGTACCGGGACGGGCGCGGGAGCGGCCGTCACCTGTCCGTGTCCGGGGGCGGTGCGGTGGCACCCAGGGTCCGCCGGGCGTCCAGCCATACCCTCTCGAACTCCTCGGCCGAGACCGCGCCGGCGCGCGGCGCTTCCTCCCGTCCCGCGAGCCTGCCCTCGGCGACGAGGCCGTACCGCTGCTCATACCGCCTCATAGTCGCGATGTCCGCGCGCTCCTGAAACCGGAGAACCTCCGCCAGGGAGGCGGCGGTCACCGGGGTGCCGTCCTCGCCTCGCAAGTCCACTTGCCGCAGAACCCACCCCTCCTGCCTGAGCCCTCCCACGAGCCCACACCCTCGGTCCAGAGCCGGTGGGGAGGCAACCCGCGGACCTTGTCACGACACGTCCACTTCTGCCGGCTTGCGCGGAATACGTCGTTACCGTGATCGCATGACGTCTGACTCGGCCTCACCATCCGCAAACCTCGCCTCGATGGACAGGGCGGAGTTTGCCTTCCCCGGCCCACTTCGCGACCAGCTCGTCGCAGCGATCCTCGACGGTTCCAAGACCTCCACGACAACGCTCGTCGTCGACTACGAGCATGAGGGGGAACCCCTGCCGGAAGTCGGGAGCCGGTCGGTGGTCATCGACTCGGACGACCGTCCGGTCGCGATCATCGAGGTGACCGGCGTGCGCGTCGTCCCGCTCGCGCAGGTGGACCTCGCGCACGTCGTGGACGAAGGGGAGGGGGACACCAGCGTGGCCGAATGGCGGGCAGGCCACGAGCGGTTCTGGCACAGCGAAGAGATGCGTGCGGCGTTGGAGGACCCCGACTTCACCGTGAACGACGCGACACTGGCGGTTCTGCAACGCTTCCGCCTGATCACCGACCTTCGCCCCGCCGATTGACCGTTCTCGTATCGCTCACTACGCCGTAAGAGCCGTCAACGACCAGGGGGCACCGGCGAGCGGCCAAAGGCGCATCGACATCGAGACCCCGCTGAAAGGCAAGGTCAGAGGCGACAAGAGCAGGCCGGTACCGGCCTGAGCGTGTTCCTGCCGCAGATGGGCCGCATGACCGCCGCCGTCCATTACCCCGGCGAGGACGGGATGCCGCCCGCGGCTGGGGACGCGGTCAGATGGCCACGACCGGTTGGTGAGTCCGCTGGCAGGACGATGCCGGGCACGCGGGCGGGAAGCGCTGCTCCGGGGCCGTATCGGGCCCGGCAGTGACGACACCTCTTTCCCCGCGATAGCCGGGGGAAGAGGCCAGGCTTTCGGACCGGGGCGGTCGGAGGGCGTCTTGCCCGCCGCCACAGCCCAGCCGAACCATCCGACGGCCGCGCCTACGGCCCGTCTCGTCCCGGGCGCAGGATGTCCGCATAGATGCGGGCCCGGACCCCGGGCTCGCGGCGTACCGGGACGATGCCCGAGGTTGCCCAGCGCCCCTCCAGCGTGGCCATGACCGCCCGGACGGTGTCCTCGTTGCCGCCGGTGATGTCCCGGACCACCAGGCCGGGCTCGGCAATGTGCTGCTCGTCGATTCGCTCCGTTTCCCTTCCGACGGTGAGAAACAAGGGAGCGGTTCGCCGTCGGCCCGAGGGCCACTCGTACGAGTGAGAGGCGGCTTCGGCAGAGGCGGGCGGATCGGTCACTGCTGGGGGCGGCTGAGTGCTGTTGTGTGTAGGCGGGAATGCGGGGTCGGCGAAACGGTTCACTACAGTGCCGCCCGCCGAGAGGACTTGCTGATGAGCACCCCCACCCCACGC
>NZ_JARAYQ010000159.1:0-19872 GCF_033794505.1 Streptomyces sp. MB09-01
GGCCAGCAGCATCATCGCCCTGCGGAACCGCACCGTGCTGGTGCTACCCCGTCGCACGATCCGCTGCAGCTTCTGTCCCTCCTGCTCGGTCAACGCGCGGACCCTGACCGGCTGTGCCATCCCGCCTCCCCGCGCCGATCGGACGTGTCGTCACATCCAACCGGCACGAGGACCATGAGCACCAACCCGGCGAACCTAAGCGGTCACAGCACTAGCAGCGGGCGACCCCACGCGCTACGCGGCGCTCGCCGCAGCCCTGGCCCTCGTCGTCGGCCTGCTCTGTTTGGTCGCATGGGCCGTCCGGCTCGGCTTCGTGGCCGACCTTCTCTCCAGGCCCGTGCTCGTTGGCTACCTGGCCGGTGTCGCGTTCATCATGATCGTGGATCAGCTGCCCCGCCTCACCGGGACCAGTGGCAGCGGATCGGGGTTCTTTCCCCAGCTCTCCTCGTTCCTCCGCCACATCGGCGACCTGCACTGGCCCACGACCGTAATGGCCGCGGGCTGCCTGCTCCTGCTGTTCACCCTGCCCCTGCTGTGGCGGGCTCTGCCCGGACCACTCGTTGTCCTCGTTCTCGCCACGGCGGTGGTGGCGGTCTTCGCGCTGGACGAGGAACAGGGAATCGACGTCATCGGCGCGGTCCCGACCGGCTTGCCGGGTTTCGCCCTGCCCCGGCTGACTGACCACGCCGACCTGGTCCTGCCGGCTTTCGGCGTTCTGCTGGTCGGCTACACCGACGTTGTCCTGACCGCACGCGCGTTCGCCCGGCACGACGACCCACACCCCCTGGACGCCAACCGCGAGCTGCTGGCCCTCGGCACGGCAAATATCGGCGCCGGAGTCCTGCACGGCTTCCCGGTCAGCAGCAGCGCCAGCCGCACCGCCCTCGCGGACTCCTCGGGCGCCCGCACACAGGCGTACTCCCTCGTTGGCGCGGGCTGCGTGGCCGCCGTCCTGCTCTTCCTGGGCCCGCTGCTGGGCCACACGCCGTCCGCCGCCCTCGGCGCGATCGTCGTCTACGCCGCCGTACGCCTGATCGAGGTGGGCGAGTTCCGCAGGCTGGCAGCCTTCCGTCGCCGCGAGTTCCTGCTCGCCCTCGGCTGCGGTCTCGGCGTCCTCGCCCTCGGCATCCTGTACGGCGTACTCCTCGCCGTGGCACTGTCCGTCGCCGAACTGCTCACGAGGGTCGCCCGTCCGCACGACGCCGTCGAGGGCATGGTGCCCGGTCTGGCCGGCATGCACGACATCGACGACTACCCGACCGCCCGCACCATTCCCGGCCTCCTCATCTACCGCTACGACTCACCGTTGTTCTTCGCCAACGCCGAGGACTTCCGCCGCCGGGCGCTGGCCTCGGTCGCGGCCCAGGACGAGCCCGTGCACTGGTTCGTCCTGAACACCGAGGCCAACGTCGAGGTCGACATCACCGCCCTCGACGCCGTCGAGGCCCTGCGCTCCGAACTCGCCCAACAGGAGATCGTGTTCGCCCTCGCCCGCGTCAAGCAGGACCGGCGCCACCCCCTCGACGCCTACGGCCTGACAGCAAAGGTCGGCCCGGAGCGCATCTTCCCCACGCTTCCCACAGCCGTTGCCGCTTACCGGGAATGGCAACGCGCCACAGGCCGCGCTCCAGCCCTCTGAGCATGCCCGCGACCGAGTAAGGACGCTGAGCACGGGAGGATCAGCATCGGACCTGCCTCGGAGGCGCTGCGGCCCTTTCCGATTCCAGGAGCGCCAGCATGACTTGTCCACGCACTTGCTGTCTGTCTTGAGCGCTCCGTAGCCGCAGTCGTCCGTACCGCGTCAGATGTGGTTCGAGGAGATTCCGGATGAGTTTGTAAAGATCGGGGTGCCGACGGCCGAGCTCCTCGCGGGCGTCGCGCGCCGCTGCCATAAGGAGCGGCTTTTCGGGATGAGCGTGCTCGGCGATGCTGATGGCATCGTGTACGGCATACCGAAGGCGCCGGTTCTCCCCGTACCGCTGGAGCAGGTTCCCGAGGAGGCGCCGTCGGCCCATCAGTTCCCTCACCTCGTTGAGCGACTGTGGGCGCAACTCCTCCCAGGCCAGGGGAGCGAGGCTTTGAGCAGAGGAGCTGAGTGCACCCGGTGCCACATCAGTCTGGAGCTGCTTCAGATGCTGGCGCCAGCGGTGCAGGAGGAGCGGATGACAGAGGGCGTCATCGCGGTCGGCCTGCGTACTGGCATCGCGAAGCACGCGGAGCCGGAACTCGCCCTCGCTCATGCCGTGGACGTGCAGGGCATCCCCATGGAGGGGAGCGTGAATCAGACCACGTGCCGTGGCACGCTCGATGGCGCCGTGTCTGGTCCGGACGGCCGCTGACGCTTCCGGTGGCAACCCCGCGGCCGCCGCGTATTCGGTGAACAGCCGGCGAAATTGCGGTTCGAGGTGTTGGGCGAGCCAGAGGAGTGCCTGCTCTCTCGGATCATCCGTGGCCGGGAGTCCGGGCAGGACCCCGGCGGCGGTGAGGTCCTCCGTACGGCGTCGCTGAAACTCCTTCCGGGCTTCCTGGGCGCGTTGCGCTACGGCCGTGTACTGCCAGTCGAGGTGTTGCGCCTCTTGGTCCCACAGGCCGACGGCAAGGCATCGTTCCTCGCGACGGATCTGCAGGTCGTGCTGGGCGTACGTCAAGGCGTCGATGGAAGCGGACAGTCGATCGCCGTCGTAGAGCAGTTCGGTCAGCCCGGTCCGCTCGACTCCGCACGCTTCGGCGACCACGACCTTTGCGTGGTCCAGGAAGCTGAAGGTGATGAGGTCGGCGAGTTCGTTCCGAGGAAGCCGCCAGGGTTCCCTGTGCGCTACCGGGACGGCCCGCAGCGCAGGGCCGGTCAGCGGATGAGCAGTCGCTTCGGGCCCACCTCTCCTGGGCCTGGTCGCTCGGAGGCCGAAGCGGAGATTCAGGTAGCGCGACGAACGCCCACGATGGAGAACGTTCAGGGGGCGATTGCGCAGGCTCAGGCAGGGCTGGCCCTTGGCCGCGTCACAGGTGGGGCAGTCCACCGACCGGACGTCGGTGGAAGAGAGGTGCCAGGCCGACTGCGTTGGCGGCCGGGACGGCGGAGAGGTGTTTGTGTGCATGCCGCGACCCTGGCAGCGCGAGCATGAGGCGACGAGGTTGCGCGAGACGTACACCCCCGCACGGCCGAACCGGGTCGACCTGCAATACGGCATGCGTAAAGATGTGCGATTTCATTCACTCGTGCGGGTTGAAGCGGAAAGTGAGGTATCGGCGACCTGTTACGAGGCTGGAGGGACTGGGGGCTCATGCCCCTGACACATAAAGCCGAGGATGTCGCCGAGAGGCGTGCCGAGCGCGTGCGCGATGGCATGCCAGGTTCCCAGACTGCCGATGGTCCGCCCCTGCTCGATCTCGATCAGCGTGCGGCGCGCAAGTCCACTGCGCTCGGCCAGCTGGTCGTAGGTCAATCCCCGCGCTGCCCGAAGGCGAGACAACTCCAAGCGGAGGGCCTCAAGGTTCGGGTCCGGCGGAAAGATCGTCACCTGGCTATCGCACGATCCCGACCCCACATCTGTCAGTGCAGACCTCTGCCCTATTTGGCAGTATCCGCAGCCGTGACGTTGCTGCGGAGCGTTCTGCTGGTGCGCGCGCCGGCGTTCGGGGTTTGGGAGGAGGAGAAGTGTGATGAAGCAGGTGTGGTCCGTGGCCATCCGGCCCGGCGACTATGGGCCGGTCCTCAGCTGTCACAGCTGCGGCAGCGTGAAGAGCGCCGGTCGAGACGTGCGGTCCGCGGCCTTCGGGCATCTGGCGGAGCATGCCCGGAGAGAAGCTCTGCCGCAGCACCTGCGGGTCTGCCGATGCTCCGAGCAGGGTTGCCGTTGGCACCGCAGCCGTCGTGGGTGCCATGGAGCCCTCGAGCTCGTCCTCGTCAGAAGTGAAGGCGGGCGCCGCTGGACGCTGGCCGAGGCGTGTCTGGCGTGCGCTCGGGCGACGGAACAGGCCGCGGTTGTCCCTTCGACCATTCTGGCGGTCCGGCCCTTGCTCAGGCCCGGCGCCACGGTTCCGGCCGGGTACCGTCATGGTGACGCGCAGCGGCGACGGGTGGCCTATCTACTCAGTTACCTGGCATCGGCGTTGGATCCGGCTGTGGGCGCGCATGCCCGTCTGGTGGCCGTGCAATGTGCGCTACGCGCTTCGCGGGCGGGAGGAGTCAGGCTCCCTGGAGGTCTCTTGCGGGGGATGGGTGTGCACAGCCGTGTGAGTTTGTGGCGGGAGCTTGAGTTCGAGGGATGGCTGCGATGGTCCGGATGCTGGTCGGTGGCCAAGCGCAGTTCTGCTGTGGAGGCTCAAGTACTCGATGGTGTGGCGCTCGTGCAGAGTCCAGGGCGGACCGACCGCGCTCGCGCCGCCGACTGGGCGTTGCGAACGACTGCGGAGGCACGGCACCTGGGCGCGTCCGCCTCGGAAGAGCTGCTCCTACTCGTGTTGGCGGCACATGTGCCGCCCGGAGCGAGGACCGGTGTTGCCGAGCTCGAGCAGCTCGCCCGCTGCTGCGCGCTCCCGGCAATGTCGTTCCCGCACGCGCTGCGTGCACTGCACGGGAAGGGAGCAGCAATGTCGTGGTCGATTACCTCGGACATGCAGGACGTGAGCTGGTCATCCCCGACCCCGGTGACTGTGGCGTAGCCGCGACCGCTGGTGCCGCGGCGCTCGTACAACCTGGCGATGATGGTGACGGAGAGTTCACCGTGCCCCGCGCGGCCGGAATCCTGGTGGCCGCTCGACGAAGCATGAGTCTCCCGGGTTCGAGCGGACACTCAACACAGCCGGAGTCGCAGCGGGGGCGCCTATGGTCCCGGAACGAGGCCATCAGCGTAGTCGTTGATGCGCAGGAGGAAGCGGAGTCTGGCTCCTCTGCGGTTGCTTGGGGTCTGCAGCTGTCCGATGGCGGCAACCACCAGCTTGGTGCTTTGCTGTGCTTGGCGAAGTGCCTCGACCGTCGGGCTGTGCAGGTAGTCCCCTTGGGTGACGCGAGCCCACACAAGCGCAGATACAACGGCCCGACTCAAGGGGGAATCCACGTTGGCGAGGTGGGCCAGGCCGGCAGTCAGCGCTTCGAGATCCTCCGCCGGGATCTGCCAAGTGCTCAGCGTTCGACGGCGCGCAGCGAAGTCAACGCGTAGCGCGGTCGTGTCCAATTCCTTGGCAACAGTCTCGACCGCCGCGTCGAGCAGCGGCCAGAGGTCGCCGGGCAGCAGGCTTCGCTTGAGTACGGTCAAACTACGTTCGGCGGTGATTCGAGGAATTCCCAGGGTCGTGGCGCATTGTGGCCAGGTCCCGCCGCCGGCCATTTCGACGAGCTTTAGCGAAGCAACTCGGCGTAGGTGCCGTAGATTCCAGACACTCTTGATGCTCCTCTGGGATGCGAGTTCAGTGAAGTGCGCGCCGAGCCATGCCTCCGGCAACAGGGCAGGTACATGCTCGATTCCGAAACGACACTTGCGTGACGGAAGGAGTTGTCCGGCGTGGGGGTGGCCGCCAGCGCGGTTGAACCCAAGGGAGCGCCGGACGAGGGCCTTTGCCAGGTCTGTGGAGACGCTCATGCGCCGGAAGGTCGCCCCGATATTTGCCCCGTTACGCATGAACGCCGTGGCGGCGAGGGGCTGGATCCGCTCGCGCAGGGCTGTACCGTCTTGGCCCCGATCGCCGAGCAGGGTTTCCGCAGCCAGCAGGAGCGCTCCGCACTCGGCTGGGTCTTCGGGCGCGGCCCACGCGTCACGAACCCGCTTGCCCGGGCCGCACCTGCCGCGGAGGGTGGTCCAAATGGCCACGTGGTCGGAAATACGGTCGGCGAGGGCGGTCGAGGCGGCGAAGCGTGCGCTGTCAGGCCAGCTGAGCCGAATCAGCTGAGCGGCAGCGATCAGGTCGGGAAAGAAGTACTGGTCTGATGCTGAGTACTCTTCTTTTGTCGCTGGTGACTGCCTGGGCATTAGGCATCGGTCGATACGTCCCTGCAGTGCGAGCATTATGTCGAGGTCGCTGTCCGGTCTCGTGCCCGCACAAGCCGCCTGGTCAAGACGTGCTCCACACAATGGTGTCCGGCTGCCGGTATCGGCAGGGCTGGAGACGAGGTGGCGGCACTGCGCAGGGTGCAGGCCAGTGATCGCGCGCTGTGTGATGAGCCCTTGGCGCTCGGTATTCGAGGGCAGGTTCTGACGACCTCCGCACTGCGGACACCCCTGCTCCAGAAGGCGACAGTGGGCAGTGCACGCGAAGGAGACCGGGAGATGCCAGCGCAGTTTCCACGGGCCGCCGTACGCGTTCTGGACCTTGCTCCCGTCGCCGGTCAGGCAGATTGGGCAGTAGCGGCTGGACAGGCTGAGGGCCCAGGTACGTCGAGCAGAGCTCAAATTGCGACTGCCGTCCAGACGCAGGGCAGCCAGCGGTGCATAGGAGGTTGCCATGGCTGACAGGGTGAGTGAATCGGCCTCACCCACGCGTAAAGATGCGGTGGCTTCAAGAGACTTGGCGGCCTCTGAAGGCAAGGTTAAGAAGTACTGGGCAGGAAGCCGATGCTGAAAGTGACTCACACCGCACAGCGTGGCGATTCTGGCAGGTGAGCGATCCAGGCGGTAGGCCAGCCGCAGGAGCAGACCCGGCAGAGACTCTTCCGGCAATGGAGCGAGGCTCCGTGCGAGCGGACGTGTTGTCAACGGACCGGATCCAGCTTACCCCCGGAACACGGGGCAACCCGGCTCAGCACATCGAATCGCAAGTCCGTCCCGTCGTCACAGGCTTGGGCGAGCTGGGTGGCATAGGCCACGAGCCGATGGCGTAGAGCGATGTAGGAGGGCCTGCGTTGTTTCCTGTTCGCGAATAGCCCGGCCTGTTCGGTCAGCCGATGCGGAGAGCGTGAAGTGGAACGGCGTTGCGTCACCGCCGGGCTGTGCAGGTAGCTGGACTCATTGACCATGCACCAGATCACGGCCTCGCCGACTTGAGGGTCCCCGGTCGCCTGACGTTGTTCGAGGCCTGGGATCCCCTCGCACAAAGTCATCCAGGCTGCGGGTGAAAGACGCCAGTCTGCTGTTGCGAGGCGGCGGCGGGCGTAGTTGATGCGACGGTCCTGTGCGTTCAGATGGTGCGCGACCTCGTCGACCACATTCTCGAATAGTAGCCAAAGGCCAGGGGTCGTCAGCTCCTTCCCCAGTACGTTCATGGTCCGGCTGGCGCTGCTTCGAGGAATGCCCAGGGTTTCGGCGCATGCTCGCCAGGTACCACCGCAGATCAATTCGGCGAGCCTGAATGAGGCGGCCCACCGTAGATGGCGCTCCAGGATGGTGGCCATCGGGGGTAGATGGTGCAGCAGAGGCTTGAAGTACGTGTCGAACCATTCCTCTGGAAGGAGGGGAGGGATCTCGGAGGCGCGGAAATGCTAAGACTTCGAGCTGGCCCGCGACGTGGAGCGTTTCTGGAACCCGTAGATGCGCGGTGCGGTGGCACGGAGCAAGGTGGCCGAGGCGTGGCTGTCTTTCAGGAGCTTGTCGCCAATGGAGGCCGACCGGCGGTGTACCTCGCGGGTCAGTGGCTCGATGCGCTCGCGCAGGGGTACGAGGTCCCGATCGCCGAGGATGGTCGCGGATGCGAGCAGCAGGGCCGAGGTCTGGGCAGTACCTCGGGGTGCGCTGCGCTGGATCTGAACCCCGCGGCGGGCTGGGTTATGGACATAGGGCGTGGCGTACTCGTCCACGAGGTCCATCAGTGTGGTGGAGGGCAGGAACGTGGCGCCCATGGGCCAGCTCAGGGTGATCAGGCGTGCGGTCGTGATCAGGTCGGCGAAGTAGGTCTGCGGTCCAGCCTCCTCGGCCGCACCGTGCAGCCGGCCAGGCGCGAGCCACAGGTTCAGGTCGTGTTGGAGATCGAGGACGCACTGTAGGTCCGGTGGTGGCAGCGGGGTGGCGGCGTTACCGGGGGCATCCAGCCATGCACCGCATGGTGTGGCGCGGGTCCGCGGTTTGGGTGGCGGTCCGGGAGCCGGGTTGCGGCACTGCGACGGGTGGAGGCCCGAGACATGGGGGGTCCGGACAAGGCTGTATCGCCGGACGACGCGTCCGCTGAGTGGCTGTGCGCAGTGCGGGCAGGTGCTTTCGAGGAGACACGAGTGCTGGGTGCAGGCGAATGTGATGGGCAGGTACCAGCAACGTTGCCAGGCGCCTCCGAATGCCCGTTGAACGGGACTGCCGTCCCCTCGCAGGCAGGCAGGACAGTAGCGGCTGTCGGGATTCGTGGCCCAATTGATGAACGGTGTGGAGCCGATGTCTGCTGCTCTGCCGGTACGGAGCCTGGCAAGCGGCGGGTACGTCTTGGTGAGTTCCTGAAGAGTCAGCGCCTGAACCTCCGGCATACTCAGGTGCGCGACCGAGGCTAGTTGTCCGGCGACTTCCGGGCTCAGTCCGCGGAGCTGTTCCTGGGGGATGCTGTCGCTCCGGCAGGTCAGACCACACAGCATCGCCAAGCGGTGCGGAGTGACGCCCATTCGGTAGGACAGACGCAGGAGAAAACCGGCCAAGGATTCGCCGGGCAGCGGATCGAGGCTGCGTGCGAGTGGACGGGGAGTCGGTTGAGTCATCCTGTGGACTCAGCTGCCGGCCCGGCGTCGTCGTAGACGGTGTTCCTGCTCCTCTGTCTCTTCTTTGACGAAGGCTTGATCGGTGGGATAAGCGGCTGCTCACCGGAGTCGGCATCCAGGTGGGGAAGATCGGTCGGACTGACAGCGCAGCGGCTCAGCAGGTCTTTGCTCAGCCGCTCGCTGCCCTCCTCGATCGCGACTCGGCAGCCACGCTGCACCAGCTTCTCCAGGAGTCCGACCACCCCGTTGGTGCGCTGGAACAGATATTCCGGCATGGATCCTGACGTGAGTACGCCCTCAGTGTCGTGGAGGAGGCGCAAACTCTTCTCCAAGGCCGCCAAGTGGTTGACCCAGGCGGTGATCCTGCCGGGGGTGTCGTAGCTGAACGGCTGCAGGTCGACCATTTCGAAGCGTCGCTCATGCTGGGTGGCAGCGTGCGGATTGGGGCTGCGTCCGCGATCTCTGACTGGGGGGATGACCCACTGCTTGGTGACGGCATCGAACGTGCCGCGTCGCAACAGCCCCGAGGTCGGGATGCCCACGCCGACGAGAATGAGGGTGACGGACATGCTCATCAGTTCCAGCAGCAGGTCCAAGACGTCCTGGTCACGCTCGCGATGCAGCTTCAGGCGTGTGATGTCGTCGATTACAAGCGCTTTGGTCGCGTGCGCGTAGATGGCGGCGTTAACAGTCCTGATCAGGTCTTCCTGGCGCATGTTCTTGTAGTCCTCGCCGTAGAAGTCGAGGATGCGCTGACAGGTGGAGACAGGGGTCGCCTGGACCGGGCAACGCACATACGCGACGGGCGCCAGCAGATCCCTGGTGCCTGCCATGGCCTCCGGATTCACGTACTCGTTCACCTCCAGCCATGTTTCCTCGAACGCCGCCAGCGCCGCGCAGACCGTCTCCGTCTTTCCCTGGGCGCCACCGCCGTTGACCATGACCCCAGTCCGGATACCGGCCTTGTGGCTGTACGCGCCATCCTCGATCCGTGCGTTCACCAGCCAGTCCACCGCCTCGCTCATCGGGGTGGACTGCAGGGGCAGGCTGCTGTGGGTGGCCAGGCGATACAGGTCGTGAATGCGGCGTCGACGGGGCGTCAACTGCAGGTATTGCTCCATGCTCAGCACGGGTGCCGGCACGAAGAGATCGCGGGTACGTACCCATCGCTGCCAGCCCTCCACACGGGTCCGGTCGACCGGAGGCCCAGGCAGGAACGAGGCGACGGCAGCTCTGGGAGCCTTGACGGGCTCGCTCACGGCTGGCCTCCGGGTTCGGCAGCGGTCTCGCCTTCATCATCGGGGAGTTCCATCAAGCTGCGCCCGCGCAATCGCTGCCCAAGGTGGACATCGCGGCAGGCATCTCAGACGCTGCCTCACGGCGGCGTCGACGCTCGCCGTCGATCGCCGCTTGGCCCTGCTCGGCACGTTCACGCCATCGCAATGCGACGACATTGTCGGGGTTTCGTCCCGGAACCGGCACAAACGGCGCAACCTCGTCAACGCAGGCAGCGGCAGGGGAGGGCTTCGGTCGGTCGGCTGCCGCCGCCGCGGCCTGGGCTTCTTCACGGGCGTGCTCGGTCCGCTGCGCTTTCGTCAGACGGGTCGGCCACTGCTCGACGGGGACGTTCCCCCCGATCAGGTCCAGCAGCAGCGGCAGTAGATCCCTGTCGGTCTTCGGCGTCAGCCCTTGGTTGCGCAATTCGCGCATCACCTGCCGGACACGGGCGTCGCTGAAGGCAGGCATTCGGCCCTCATCCGGAAGCCCCACCCAGCGAAGTCGATGCCATTCGTGTGTGAGCGGATCCTGAAAGAACACGAAGCACGGGTCTCGTGGATCCCGATGGAACACGTACTTGTTCCTCGCCGCCCCACCCCGGCCCGAGAGGCGAAATCGCCATTCGTCCAGGGCCTCTCCGTCGTACCAGAGATTTCTGATCTTCACGCCTCGTCGCCCATGAATCATCACCCGATGGGTAGGGAGAAGCTGGTAGTACAACTCCGCGGGTGGGATCTGCAGTGCGAAACCGCCCTGCGCCATGGATGCTGCGAACAGCGTGTTCGGACTGTGATCGCCAGCGGGGTCCCAACTGGGCGCGTAGGAACCAAATCTGCGGTTCTGCCAGATCTTGACGACCCAGGTCGCGATCAAGTGCTCCATCTCCGCAACGGTGAGGCAAGCGTCCCCTTCCGGGTCGGTTCCGCGATCCGAGCTGTCGATGCCCTGATAGCCCGGAAGGATTCTGAACAACAGGGACTGAATCGCGCCGAAAGCCCGCTCCACCGCCTGCTTGTCGGTCGGCCGCAGCACGCGACTCGGGCGGATCGTCGCGCCGATCACCCGCTGCACCTCGATGAGGTGGTGATTCTTGTAGACGGAGCCGTGGTCGGTGGTCACGGTCTCGGGGGCGAAGAACGGCAGTCCTGCAACCTTGCCGCCGGTGAAGCCTGCGATCACGGTGCCGGGGACACCGGGGTAGGCCCACTCCATCTCCTCGCCCCAGTCCGGCCGCATGGGTAGCGGCATCATGACGTCTCGCAAGATCATGGCGACGTCGACCGAGGTGTCCGAGACCAACGTGAGGCGGAAAGCGACGATCGAATGCGTGTATACGTCCAGAGCGAGCGTCAGATGCACCGAGACCGGATCGCCAAAAACCTGTTCGCGGACCTTGACCGGAAGCACCGTCGTGTCGAGCGCCACGACCTGACCGGGCCGGCTCACCACCACGTGGCGACCTGTCGCCACCGCTTGAGCTCGAGCAGCTGAAACCGCGTAGCGCTGACGGGCTCCGGATGAGCCGAACCATTCCTTCCAGACCACCCGCAGGGTTTCGTAGCTGGGGACTGGCTCGTCCTTCCCGAACTCCTCGCGTACGTACTGATGGATCAGCCGCTCACGGTCCTTCGCTGTCAGCTTGGAACGGTGCAGGGTCTCGTGGCGCACCGCGAAGATCGCCTCGCGTACTGCTGTTGAGATCCGGCGGCCGGACGCCTCGCGCAACCACCGGTCGTCCGCACACCCCACTGGCCCGAAGCGCCGACGGTCCAGGTCCCAACGGATCAGTGTGCGGTAGCTGACCTTGTCCAGACCGTGGGCGGCGGCCAGATCCGGATTGCGTACCGTGTCCTGCCGTAGTTCCCGTACCTTGGCAAACCGGCGCTCGGTCAGCGTGGTGGCGTGCGGATCGTAGTGCGGCTTCGGCTCTCCTGGGAGCGCGTTCAGGGGATCGCCGCTGCGAAAACCGCTCTCCACTTCCCGCAAGTGGTCCACTCGCAGCATCACCAGAGGTCGCTTGTCCGGAGGGAGATCGAGAAAGCCCTTCGGCTGCCGGCCGCGACTGGCAGCCGGAAGGTCCTTCCTCGTCCGTGTCGACAACCGGATGTCCGGATGGTGCATCAACTGCCGTACCGATGTCTTCCAGGGCTCGTGGTCGGGTCTGACCAGTACTACCTTTCCCACTTGCGGCTCAAAGGTTTGCACAGTCCAGGGTGCGCCGTTCACGACGAACTCATTCCCCGGCGAGAGGTCCCAGGCGACTGCACCAATCACGGCTACCAACGCCCGGCAGCGCGGCGGCGAGGAGCGGAGAGGCGGACTGCGCTGGCGTCGGTAAGAGGGCCTGAGATCTGCAGGCCCAAACGCCGATGCCACAAAAGATGGATGGCATGCGCCCGGGCCACGGCTTCCAGGCTGCAGCGCTGCACCAGGGTCCCGAATGGCTGGGGACCGTCCTCAGCCGCTAGAAGTAGCTGCTCCTGCACCCGCAATGGGTCGCTCATGCGCCTTCGTCCGGCCGAGAGGGTGTCGATCAGGCCCACGACGTGGTCGTGCCAACCAGCAACCACTGAATAGTTCCACCCGGCCACCAGGGCGACCTCCGCCGCAGCGGCGAACTTCACCTCGTCCTCGGGTTCGATCCGCTCCGCCGGCCGCACGTCGATCAGCCACGGCGTTCCGTCAGTGAGTAGAAGGTAGTCCGGGGTGTGCGCGATGCTCCCGTTGACGCTCTGGAAGCGTAGACGGAACGGTTGCGCGAGAGCTTCCACAAGAGATCCTGAGAAGTCCGCTGCCAAAAGGAGGAGTTCCTCCTCGAAGCTCTCGAAACCATGGTGACGGCCAGTGCTGACCAGATAGCCAAGGCCCGGACGATGCCACTGATCGGTGCGCCAAGTGAAGCGGCGCACCGGAACACTGGAGGTCATGTCAACCTCGCCCAGGTCCTTAACGGCATAACCAGCCGCTGTCCGCCCAAAACGCCAGGCCGTCGTCCACCGGGCACTCCAATCCGACCGCATGTCCAGCTGACTGTAAGCGTCAGCCGAAATGTCATGCATTCGGGCGAGATCATGCAGTGTCGATGTGTCCGACCAAGGGTCGGTTGCCCTCGGTGCGCAGACTGGCTCGCGATCGAGAAGCAGGGCCTGAGGAGCCACGTCTCCGCCTTACATGCCGTGAGTGCGGTGAAAATCGCGAAAATCATCGTGATTGTCTTCTGACTTTCGCAACTCGTCTCATCACACTGAGATGTCAGTGGCTCAGCCTGTGGTAGGCGCCACGACAGCCTTGGGGGCGCGCTTCAGAGAGGCGTTTCGGCGGGTGTTTTTCAGGGTTCAGTCCCGCAATACCTGACCGCGAACGGCTGAGAGCCCGTACGTGGTGGAGCGAGGCGGCGTACGACAGCGGCGGGGTGGGGGGCTCCGCGATGTGCCCCAACAGCAGCCCTTGTCGGTAATCAAGCCGCCGAGGACGCACTTTCGAGGGAATGACCCGGCGGCGGTCTGGGAAGGAGTCGGGAGCGACGCAGTGGTGGGAGGGCGCATCTTGAGGCTGCCGGAGGGGGGAAGCCGCGTCTTCGTCAGCACAGCGGCCGGAGGGCCTGAGTGTCTGTACCGATGTGCCAAGAACCCTCGGTAGACAGCTCCGCATGGTACCGAAGCTGGTTGGCATAAGTGCAGGTCAATCGGATGGGCTGGGGACACCTAGCGGCTGTGGTCACACGTCGTGTGACGAGGCCCCCACAGCGTCCCGGTCGGGTGTGGCGACATCTTGGAGACCGGCATATGCCGGGGCCCTGCCGCCTCCCCGGCCGAGCCGCGCCCGGCGGTGTGCAGGGGTCAGGCCGGGCGGGACGTTGGGCCGTCCGATCCACCTGGTCGGCCGGACGGGCCGCGCTTCCGCGCTTCGCACCCTCGCAGTTACTCAGCGCGGCCGCCCCCCGGGTGCCCAGGACGGGCGGGGGAGAGGATGCGACGCTGGAGTGAGGGGCCCGCGAGTGGAGGTCCGAGTGCGTCTCATCCGGTCCGCGGCCCGGCCCTCTCCTTCGGCCTGGCGACCATGTCCGGTGCGGCTCAATGGATGCGACGCAGAGTCGTGCGGTCAGATCGTGCGGTCAGTCTGCGCGCCCGCCGGCCGCCGGGGGGAGGGCACCACTCACCGAGCGTCGCCAGGCGGCCTTACGCGTGGATCCGGCCCGCCGGGACCGGGACCGCGCGACCAACCCGGCGCCTCGCCCTGGCCGCGGCAACCCTTGCCGGCGTGAGCGCCGTCGGCGCTGTCAGCGCCGGGGCCGCCTCGTCTCCGAACATCTCCAGAGACGACTGCACGGCCGCCGGCGGACAGATCGTTGCACGCCCCTACGCCGGCTACGTCTGCGCGCTGCCTGACGGGACCACGCCGGCGATCACTTGACCGGTCGGCGCACGGCTGGGCAACCAGTCCGGCCGGGCCGGTGCACCCCGCGGTGCGTATGGGGTGACGGCCTCCGGTCCACCGTTGGGTGGATCGCCCGCGCCCTCGCGGCACCGCGGCACTCGCGATGGTGGACGCCGATCGTCTCGAAGCCGAGGCCGCCACCGCTTCGAGACGGTCCGCGCCGTCCTGAACACCGCGCTCGCCGCCGTTGATCACGAGCGTTGTCGACACTCGGCAGGTGTCGACACTCGGCAGGTCTTGAACAGGCGCAGAAGAACGGCAGTCCCGCCGGCCTCGGGCCTGGATGTGCCGACGGTGATGGAGGCTTCCTTCCGGCGCGGGCGATGATCGCGCCGCTGTCCGCATAGAGGTGGCCCTCTGCCGATGCCCTGACTCATCCCCACCCTGGAAGAGGTCCAGCAGGTCGTCCCGCTCCCCCAACCCGTCTGAGCCAAGGCCGACCCCGCCGGCGTCGCCAACCGGCACGCGGCCCACGGCCCTCTCCGGGGACCTACGAGACGGCGCCGTAACAGCACGACCAACGAGCCGACCGGCACGGTGCACCCGCCGGTCGGCTCCGCCGTGCTCCTCGACGCCCCCGGGGACAACTCCGTCGTTCGGCCCGTCAAGGGCACCGGCGGCAACGCCGAAAAGAACCAAGCGGAGTTGCCCCACCCTCGCGTTCCGGTACGCCTCCGCGCCCCAGGGCCGCCCCCCGATGACGGCGGTCCCGTGCCCCGGCCGACAGGCCCGGAGGAGATCCCGCATGCGCGTCTTCCTGCCCCTGACCGCCGTCACCACCGCCGCGCTCCTGCTCGTCACGGTCACCGGCGCGACTCCCGCCGCAGCAGATCGGAACCCCGACGGCACACCGCTGGTCAAGGTGTCCCACGGCGACCCGTACGCGAAGTGCACCATCGGAGCGAGGTCCCCCGACAGCATTGTCTACCCGGCCACCGAGGTCGAGCCGTACCTGTCCGTCGATCCGCGCCACCCCAAGCGTGTGGTCACCGTGTTCCAGCAGGACCGCTGGAACGACGGCGGCGCCCGTGGCCTGGTGGCCAGCTGGACCACGGACGGCCACACCTTCCACCGGAGCACGCTGCCGTTCAGCCTCTGCGCCCCCGACGGAGCGGACTTCGAACGGGCCACCGATCCCTGGGTGAGCACCGGACCGGACGGCACCGTCTACGCGAGCGGCGGGGGCGTCGACTTCACCAAGAGCACGCGCACCGCCCTCCTGGCCGCCACGTCCCGCGACGGCGGCCGCACCTGGCGCAACCTCACCACCCCGCACGTCGACGAGCAGCCGTTCTTCAACGACAAGCCCTCGCTCACCGCCGACCCGATCCGCAAGGGCACCGCCTACCAGGTCTGGAACCGCCTCGACAACGACCCGCCCGGCCCCAGCTCCCTCGACGGTCCGGGCCACATCTCCGTCACCCGCGACGGCGGCCGCACATGGAGCGGGGCCCGGCCCTTCGTCGACACCGGCACCGTGCCCAACACCCAGACCATCGGCCATCTGATCGTCGTCGACCGGCACACCGGCACCCTGTACGACTTCTTCGACCGGATCACCTACTCCGAGGACCTGAGCACCGTCGTCGAAGCCCGCTACGAGGTGGTCACCTCGACCGACGCCGGAGAGACCTGGAGCGCCCCGGTCACCGTGGCCAAGGACACCTCCGTACCGGAGGTCGACCCGAACGACCCCACCAAACTGCTGCGCGCCGCGTCCACCCTGCCCAGCCCGGCCGTCGACCCGAAGACGGGCACGCTCTACATGGCGTACGAGGGCTCGGACTTCTCCCCTCGTAGCGGGTAACCAGGGTCCGTGCGGTCGCGGCGATGCGGTCGCGCAGTTCGGCCGGCGCCATGACCTCCACGTCGGCGCCCAGGCGCAGGAATTGTCCGTGGGCATGGTCGATCGACTCGATGGGCACCCGAGCCTCCGTCCATCCGTCGCTCGTCGGTGTCACCCCGAGGCGGCGGGCGCCCTCCGGGGTAAGCCGCACCAGTGCCTCCCCCGTGTGCAGCCGGGCTCGGAAGTCGGCGAGATGGCTGTTCCAGTGCCCGGCCAGGTCGAACCCGTCCGGCAGGACGAACTGCGCCTCCAGCGGCCGGAGTCCGAGGATCTGATCGACCCGGTAGGTGCGGATCCCGGACGGGCCGCCCGCGACCAAGTACCAGCGGCCTGCCTTGAGTACGAGCCCGTACGGCTCCACCCGCCGCTCGATCTCCTCCGGCGCCCGCCAGCGCCGGTACCGCAGCACGACCGCCCGCCGCGCCCACACTGCGGCGGCGACCGAGGCCAGGTGAGGCGTACGGTCGGCATCGCCGTACCAGCCGGGGGCGTCGAGAAGGAAGTGTTCCTGGATCCGCCCGGCGTGCTCGCGCAGCTCGGCCGGAAGGGCTGCCCGCAGCTTGAGCTGGGCGGTGGCGAGCGCCTCGCCGAGGCCGAGCTCGGCGGCGGCGCCGGGCAGTGCGGCGAGGAACGCGGCCTGCGCCTCGTTCGCGGTCAGTCCGGTGAGCCGGGTCCGGTAGCCGTCGACCAGCCGGTAGCCACCCGCGTGTCCCGCCGCGCCGTACAGCGGGATGCCGGCGGCGCCGAGCGCCTCGACGTCCCGGTAGACCGTACGGACGGAGACCTCCAGTTCCTCGGCCAGCTGCTGGGCCGTCATCCGGCCCCGGTTCTGGAGCAGCAGGAGCAGGGTGACCAGTCGGCTCGCGCGCATGCCGCTCAGTATCCCCTGACAGCGGATGTCAGGGGAGTGCCCATAGCCTGCGGCGCATGGACGACTTCGACTGCCTGCACGGCTCCTGGGACGTGGCCAACCGCCGTCTCACCGCACCGCTCGGCGCGGGCCCCGCCACGTCCGGCGACCGCGGGGACTTCCACGGCGAGGACACCTACGACGGCCGCCCGACCGGGGTGCGCTTGCCCTGGTACCGCCTCGGCCCGGTCACCGCCCACGAGGAGCAGGAGTTCTCGTCCGGCGACGGCCGCACCTGGGAGCCCCACTGGACCGCGGACCTCGTCCGCACCGGTTGCGCCGGCGCATGAGCATCGTCGAACTCCGGCAGTACACGCTGCACCCCGGAGCCCGGGAGACGCTGATCGAGCTGTTCGAGCGCGAGTTCGTGATCGGCCAGCAGTCGGTCGGCATCACCGTCGGCGGCCGGTTCCGCGACCTGGACGACCCGGACCGCTTCGTCTGGCTGCGCGCGTTCCCCGACATGACGCGCCGCCGGCGCTCGCTGGAGGCCTTCTACACCGGCCCGGTCTGGCGGGAGCACCGCGACGCGGCCAACGCCACCATGATCGACAGCGACGACGTCCTGCTGCTGCGCGGCCCGGGCTTCACACCGGAGCCGGGTACCCGTGAGGTGGTCGCGACCGTCTGCCACCCGTCCGACCCGGCCGCCTTCGACTCGTACGCCGCCCGGCACCTGGGCCCGGGCCATGCGCCGCACCGCACCGAGCACGCCGAGAACGACTACCCCCTGCTGCCCGTCCGGACCGGGGAGGACGTCCGGGTCTGGTTCGGCCCGTCGGAGTCACCACCCTGGCCGACCCGGCGACTGCGGCTCGAACCCGTGACGACTCAGCCTCGTGCTTTCACGAACGGGTCCGCGAATGGAAGCCCTCAGACCTGTCCCGTGACGGGGCGGCGCCCCCTTGCTGATCCCGGATCGGGCCGTGTCGGTGGCTGGTGACAGGATCGAGGGGTGCTGATCAAGGGATATGACGCCGGGCCGTTGGTGGCGGGCGAGTCACTGCTGACCCGCCCGGGCTTCTGGTCGAACTACCTTCTGGCGATGTGCAGCGACGGGGGGTGCGCCGAGCGGCCGGTTCCCGAGTGGTTCGGCGACGACGGTGCCGATGCCGATGCCCTGTCCGAGATCCTCTTCGATCCCGAACGCTGGCCGGTATTCCGGGTGCCGGCCGAAGCCGGTCCCGGAGCCGTGGTGATCTACCGCAACCTGGACGGCGACTACGGAACCGACTATCTCCTCACCCATCCCGGCCGGAGCTGCGTCCAGCAGATCGCCAGTTGGGACGAAGACTTCACAGGTGCCGGGCTGACGTGGCAGGAACTGATCCGCATCGCTGACAGCCCCTCCTGCGCGGCCGAAGGTGTCCAGGCCACGGCACCCCGCCTCCTGCTGACGCTTCCGCTTCTTACCGACCCCGATGTTCCGGAAGCGGCGTCGGCCCGGCTCGCCTCCGCCCTGACGGAGGTCGGCGCGCCCCAGGACACCGCCTCCCACACGGCGGAGCACTTGCTGGCCCACCTCGCGAGAAGATCCGGGCACGATCCCTCGTGGGAGTCTCCGCTCAGCGGTAGCTGAGAGGTGAGCCGAGCTGTTGCTCATCGCATGAAATGATCTTGATATGGGAGCCATGTGGAGCCGCGCACCGATCGGTGTGGTCGGGTGCCGCGACGGAGGCATTCGGACGGCTGCCGGTCGCCTGGGACGCCTGAGCGGGGTCGGTGCCCGGCGGCCGACGACCGGCCGCCGGGCGGACATGGCTCAGACCAGCGCGTTCTTGTAGAAGATGCTGGAGCGCCGGTCGCCCTCCACGCCGGTGGCGAAGCCGATGAAGAGGCGGGCCTCGCCGGCGTCGGTGCGGTAGATCGCCAGGCCCTCGGGCTCGCGGTGGTGGAGGGTGGAGCCGGCCTTGGTCAGGACGGGGCCCTGCTTCACGGTGCCCGTGTTGATGTCGATGCTGGTGACGTAGGAGTTGCCGTCGCCGGTGGGGGTGCCGTCGCCGGGGTACGCGTCGCCCGTCAAGTAGTACATGTACGAGCCGTAGAGGGTGTAGCCCTGCGGAGTGCCGGAGATCGTCGGCTGCTTGAAGTCGACCAGCGGCGTGCCGAAGCTGCGCGTCTCGAAGGCGGAGAGGGGGTACACGGCGATGCGCTTGCCGGCGCTGGTGTGGTAGCGCACGATCATGCGCCGGTAGACCGGGTCGACGGAGCAGGTGTACTCGGTGGCCCCGGAGATCGGCCGGTAGGCGGCTGCCGCAGCCGGCGAGTCCAGGGTGGTGTTGGCGGTGTAGCGGATGGGGGCGAGCGCGGTGCCGTACCCGCTGGTGTTCGCGTCGCACTCGATCCACAGCTCGGTGCCGGAACCGCTCGGCAGCGCGGCGAAGGCGACGCCGTGGCCGAAGCCGTTGAGGTGCATGTACGAGATGTAGTTCCCGTCGAAGTCCATCTTGTTGATGCACAGGTCACCGGCGGACTCGTCGCTTCCACTGCGCTTTGTGGCGACGAAGAGGAACTTGTTCACCCAGTCGAAGGCGAAGCTCTGCTGGACCCGCGCACCGTGCGTGTCCTTGGACCGGAACAGGTCGTACGACGGCTCCGTGAGATCGAACCGCTTGGTCACGGTCACATCAGCCGAAGCGGTCTGCGCGCCGGCGCCGAGCCCGAGCGCGGCAAGCGAGGCGCCGACACCGGTGCGTATGAGACCGCGGCGGGAGAGGGGGAAGCCAGGGGTGCCGTTCATGGGGGGACTCCGTAGATCTTTTTTTGGGGGGAGGGTGGTGCCACGCGATGCTATCC